>NZ_JBWXUE010000008.1:0-97180 GCF_057158765.1 Kitasatospora sp. NEAU-69 | reverse complement strand
CAAACAAAAGCAACTCCCTCCGTCCTCCCCAAAGAAGGAGATTGCCCGCCGCGGCGACGTTCGTCCTGCACACGAACCTGTCGGACAAGTTCACCCCGGGTCCATGCGACGGCGGCCTGCCGTTCTTCACCGCCGATCATGGTCGCACCGTGACGGACCGTCGAATTCGACCGGTACTCAGTTCACCTTTGAAAGACTCAGACGCAATACTGAGCACATCCGAGCACGTTGAGAGGAACCACCCCCATGGCGAACCCGTTCGAGGACGCTGACGGCAGCTACCTGGTGCTGGTGAACGACGAGAACCAGCACTCGCTCTGGCCCGCCTTCGCCGAGGTGCCGGCCGGCTGGACCGTCGCCCACGGCCCCGACACCCGCCAGGCCTGCCTGGACCACGTCGAGGCCAACTGGACCGACATGCGACCGGCCAGCCTGATCCGCGCCATGGCCGAGGCGAACTGAACCAGCCGGACCGGCTGCAAACCAGCTGAACCGTCTGACTCAGCGCCACCTCTCAGGGCCCGGGCCGTGTGCCCGGGCCCTGTGCCGTCCCGTCCACCGTCACCGGAGAGTCCCGTTGCCCGTCATCCCCGCCACCCCCTGGCTGCGCTGCTACCAGCCCCGCCCGGCCGCCCGGCTGCGCCTGATCTGCTGCCACCCGGCCGGCAGCGGCCCGGCCTTCTTCCGCGACTGGGCGAGCCGGATGCCCGCCGACGTCGAGGTGCTGGCGGTCCAGCTGCCGGGCCGTGAGACGCGCATCAGCGAGCCCGCCCTGACGGACTACCAGCAGGCCGTCCAGCAGTTGCACTCCGCACTGCGCCCGGTGCTCCGGCAGCCGTACGCGCTGTTCGGCCACAGCATGGGCGGCCTGCTCTCGTACGGGCTGGCGCACGCGGCTCGCCGGCACGGTGACCCCCAGCCCGAGCGCCTGCTGCTCAGCGGCTGCGGCGGCCCGGGCTCCGCGCCCCGCAAGCCGGGCCGGTCGCGCTGGACCGAGGCCGAACTGGTCGCGGACCTGCGCGAGATGGGCGGCACACCCGAGGGCGTGCTGGCCGACCGGGACCTGCTCGACCTGATCCTGCCGACCCTGCGCGACGACTACGCGATCTGCGACAGCCTCGCCTTCCCCACCGGCCCGCCGCTGGACTGCCCGGTCAGCGTCTTCGGCGGCGAGCAGGACACCGTCTCCCGCGTCGACCTGGAACGCTGGACCGCCACCAGCACCGCCCCCAGCACCCTGCGCACCTTCCCCGGCGGCCACTTCTTCCTCAGCCCCCCGGCCCCGGCCACCGACGCGGTACTGGCAGCCGTGGCGGCGGACCTGAGCATCGGCTGACCAGCACGGCACGCGCCGGGCACGGGCTCACATACGGCCCATCGGCAGCAGGTACTGCAGTGGCTCGTCCAGCTCGTCCAGCCCGAGCAGTTCGTGCGCCAGGTCGTCCTGGAATCCGCCGACCGGGGTGCCGGCCAGGCCGTGCGCGGTGAGGGTCAGCAGCAGCGTCTGGGCCAGGTGCCCGGCCTCCAGCAGGCCCAGGCGCAGTGCCCGCAGGCCGTACCGCTGCCGCAGCCGGCCGAGGTCGACGTAGAGCCCCAGGACGGCCGGTGCCTGCTCGATGCCGATGCCGTCCGGGTCCCCGGCCGGGCGGGCGAAGTAGGAGGAGAGCGCCTTGAGCTCGTCCAGCGTGGGCGCCGGGCCGAGCCGGCGCAGCGTGCGGCGTTCGGGCAGGCACTCGTAGCTGCCCGCCGGCAGCCCGGCGACGTCCAGCACGAGCAGCCGCAGCCGGGCCGTGTACAGCGCGCCCGCGCTCGGGTAGGGGCGGTGCGGGAACAGCCGGACGTCCCCGTCGGCGAGCCGCTGTTCGGTGTGGTGGCTCTGCGCGTACGCACCCCAGAGCGCGCTGCCGAGCACCTCGGCGGTCAGCGGGCCGCGCAGTGGCCCGCGCGCCGAGCTGCGCGCGGCGAGCACGGCGGCCAGCGGCAGTGCGGGCAGCGGCACGGCCGGCAGCTCCACCTCGCTCGCACCGGCCACGCCCGCCGCGATCGGTGGCGGCGGTGGCAGCGGCCGCACCGCGCTGTCCTGGTTGCGGCCGATCTGGAACTTGCTGCGCTCCAGGTACTGCCGGTCCGGCGCGCGGTGGCCGGTCGGGAAGAACGACGGCGGCTCGCCCGCGTCCAGCAGCGTGCGGCCGGCCAGCCGGCAGACCGCGCGCTCCTCGTCGGGGCTGACCCCCAACCGGTTGAGCAGCATGTGCAGTTGCGAGCCCCAGACCCAGGGCAGCCACGCCTCCTCGCCGGCCGCCCGCACCCGCTGCTGCGCCACCCACACGTCCCGGGCCCACTGCTCCGCCCACGGCGCGGCCGTCCCCGACCGCGCCCCCTCCCGGGACCCCTCGCGCAGGCCCTCGCGGCTCTCCCGCCCGTCCCGGGCTTCCCCGAGCACCTCCCGAAGGCCCTCCCGCAGCGCCTCGGCCCGCCGGACCAGGGCCGCCTGCTGCGCGGTGTAGACCGCGTTCACCCGGGCGTGCACGACAGCGGCGGGCAGCAGCGGCACCTCGGTGACCCAGCGCCAGCCGGCCGCGTGCCCGCGCAGCCAGCGCGCCGCCGCGAGCCGGTCCAGGTCGAGGCCGACCGCGGTCGCCTGTGCCAGGTCGAACGCGAGCATCAGCCGGTCGGCGCCGCGCGGGGCACCACGCAGCGCCGCCACCGCGACCCGGCTGGAGGCCGCGAAGAGCTGCTCGGCGGCCGGCAGCGCACGCGGGCCCCCGTACCGCCCGGTCTCCGGGACGTACGGCACCTCGCGGACCTCCCCGTGCCGCGAGGGCCACGAGCCGGCTGCGGCGTCCAGCTCCGGGCACGCCTTCGCGAGCCGGGGCAGCAGCTGCGCCAGCTCGGCCACGGTCCCCGGCGCTGGCTCGCGCAGCCGGATCCGCAGGTGCGGGCCGCCCTCGCCGTAGCGGATGAAGAACCAATCGGCGGCCCGCCCCTCGGCCACCAAGCCATCGAGCACCGGGGCGAGTTGGTCGGTCAGGAACGCGTCGACCTGCGCCGTCCCGCTGTGCAGGAACAGGTGCAGGCCCTGCCAGTCCGGACCGCTCCGTGCTGCGCTCACTTCGGCTCCTCAACCGGCTCGGGACGGCTGTTCATCTGGACACGTACGGGATCGGGTGCGGGTGCAGCGTGAGCTCCTCCGGACGCAGCGGCCGCGCGGCCCGGCCCAGCCGGTACGGGACCTCCAGCAGCCGGGGCAGGCCGCGGGTGCGGTGGTTGACGTGTCCGAAGGTCAGCGGCAGCGTGCCCGGCACGATGACCTTCACGCGGTGCGGGCCGGAGCGCTCAGCGCGGCCGGCTTCGTCACGGCCGACCACGATCACCTCCAGGCCGAGCCCGGCCAGCCGCCGCACCGCGGCGTCGAGCAACTCGCCCGCCAGCTCGGCCGCATCGGTCACCGGGTCAGGCTCACGCATCTGCTCGGGCACCTGATCGGCCATCCACTCGGCTGCCGGCAGCGCGGCGCCGTCCGCCGCGTCGAACAGGAACGCGAGCCGCTGCTGCGCCTGCGGCAGCGCGTTCAGCCCCACGTGGTCGTCCGGCGAGCGGACCAGCTCCGGCTCGGCGAGCATCGGCTGCAGCCGACGCGGATCGCTCGGCCCGCCGGCCACCGGTACGCGCCGCGTCCACCGGTACAGGCTCGCCACCGCCCCGGCCGCCGCCGAGCGCAGCGCCATGCGCGGATCGTGGTGTGCGCCGGCGGCCAGGAAGGTGCGTGGCGCCTGCGGGTGGCCACCCTGGTAGCGGCAGCCGGCCAGCACGACCGGGATGCCGAGGTCGTTGCTCGCGTCCAGCAGGGTGAGCCGGTAGCCGAGCAGCTCCGCCCGGTCGGCCGCCTGGAGCAGCTCGGGGTCGTCATCCGGCGGCTCGATCCGGCGCAGCGGGGTGGCCGCGTACCAGGCCATCAGGAACGCGTCGCGCTCGGCGACCTCGAACAGGCCGTGCAGCGCCGCCTCCTGGGGGCTGCTGCCGAGACCGGAACCGTTCGAGGTCTCGTAGACGACCCGGGGGCGACCGGCGCCGGGCGCGTCCCGGTGGGCGACGTGCTCGGGGACGGCGATCGGGCGCCGGTGGGTGAGCGACCAGCCGTGGACCCAGTCGAGCGGGAGCTGCGGCGTGTAGCGGACGGTGGCCGAGGCCGGGTGCCCCTGGTAGGCGGGATCGGGCAGGCCGAGGCGCTCGGGGTCCAGCGCGCGCTCGGGCCCGAGCTCCTCGAACGAGGCGCGCAGCACGGCACGTCGGCCGGTCGGCGACGCGTCGGACGGCAGCGGATGGCAGACCGCGCAGCCACCGACCGGACGGACCTGGTGGGTGGACCAGGTCGCCCGGGTGTTGTGGACGATCTGCACCGTCGCGCTGTCCGCCGCGCCACCATCGTCCTCTTCCGGACGGTCCGCCAGCAGCTCCGCCGCCAGGCAGCCGACCGCCTCCGCGAGCGCCGGCACCACCAGCCCGGCCAGCCGCAACTCCGGGCTCTGCCAGGGCACCCGGCCGCCCGCACCGGCCAGCCGCTGGTACTCCGTGCAGCTCAGGCAGGCGGCCGCACCGGGGTGCAGCAGCGGGCCGAGCACGGACAGCGCACCGTCCGAGCGGACCGGCAGCAACCGCACCGGGTGCGCCAGCGCGTGCCGGCTCAACTCCTCGGCCAGGCCGAGCGACCAGTGGTCCAGCGAGACCACCGCCGTGCCACTGGTCAGCCGCAGCGCCTCGGCGGCGTCCAGCACCGGCACGCCGAGCGGCGCGAGCACGGCGATCAGCGGGTCCACCACCGCCACCGGCTCGGCGAGTTCGGCCTGCCCGGCAAGGACGGAGGCGGTCTGCGCTGCCATCGGCGTAGTCATCAGGCCGCCCCGGCCAGTCGCAGCGCGGTGTACCCGGCGCCGCGCAGACCTGCCGCGAGCGCGCGCCGCTCGGCGCCGATCCGCTTGCCCGCCTTGACCTCCCACGCCTCGCCCCGCAGGCCGGTCAACTTCCGCAGCGCCAGCTGGAGTTCCGCCTCCCGGCCGGCCAGTTCGGCGAGCCAGCCGGTTGCCCAGCCCTCGTCCTCCCAGTCGGCCGGCTGCCCGCCGGCGATCGCCAACGGCGCCACCGCTCCGCTGCTCCAGGCCTCGTGACGCTTCGTCAGATCCGGCGGCGCGGCCAGCTGCTGATTCCACCGCGCCACCGTCAGCTGCCCGACCACGGCGAGCGCCGCGAACGCGACGGCGTCCCCGATCGTGGCCTCGACCGCCCGCCCGAGCACCCGCCCGGCCCGCACCACCGCGCGGTACGCCGACACGCCCGGCGCCACCCGCACCACGCTGACCTTGGCCCGTACGCCGAGCCGCTCGGTCAGCGTCGTCCACCAGTAGCCGGCCTGGCGGTGCTCGGCCCACTCCTCCTCGGCGTGCTCCACCGACTCGGCGTGCAGCCACTCGACACCGGCCACCATCCGCCGCAGCGCGCGCCCCCACGCGTGCTGCGGGTCGGCGCCGACCGCGACCACGGACATGCTGTCGCCCAGCCGGAGTTCGGCCGCCGCGCAGAGCGCCTCCAGCCGGGCCAGGTCGAGCCGCACCGCGCCCGCGAGCACCGTGCGGTCCACCACCGGGCAGCTGGCCAGCGCGACCGGCAGCTGCGGCAGGGCGCCGGGCTGCGGGGCCGCGAGCGGGCCGATCCGCTCGTCCCCGAGCGCGGCGCCGCGCCGCAGCGCCTCCACCAGCGTGGCCGGCGGCTCCGCGGTGGTCATCCGGTCGGCATCCAGCGGGTCCGGGCCGCGCCACGAGTGGTACTCGGCCCGGGCCGGCTCGGCGTCGGCGAGCAGCACCGCGGGCCAGTCCGGCAGCGTCCACAGATCCTCGCCCTCGTGGGCCGGATCGGGCAGTTCGGCCACCGCGCAGAGCAGCCGCTGGACGGCGGCGCCGGCCAGCAGCACCGCCAGGGTGCCGGGCACGGCGCCCGCCGCACCCGCCGCGCTCTTCGGCATCCGCAGCCGCGCGGTGAGCGCCGCCGCGTCGGCCCGCACCTGCTGCGGACTGCCGGGCGCGGTGACGAAGCCGATGCCGCCGGCGGCCCGGGCGGCGACCGCGTACGCGTGCCCGGGTCCGCCGCAGACCACGATCTGCCCGGCGGGTTCGATCGCCCCTGCCCCGCCGACCACGCTGGAGGGGGCCGCGCCGGCCCGCTCCAGCGCCCGCCGGGCGGCTCGGGCCAGCGGACCGCCGGTGTCGGCCGCGCAGATCTGCGGCCGGGCGGCCAGGATCGCGGCGGCGGCGGTCGCGGGCTGTCCCGCGAGCGCGTCCAGCCACGGCACGCCGGCCGCCACCGAGCGGTCCACCAGCAGTCCGTGCGCGTCGAGTTGGGTGATCATCCGGTCCAGCACGGCACGGGCCGGCGAGCCCGCCGTGACCCGGGCCCGCAGCTCGCTGTCGTCGCCGGTGCGCAGCGCGTTCTCCAACAGCCGCCAGAGCGCCGGGACTCCGGGGCCGCCCTCCAGCGTGACGCCGGCCCGGCGGCCGCGCAGATGGACGCCGCTGCTCAGCGGCGTGACCGCCACTCCCGGCCGCAGCCGCCACCCGGCCAGTGCCTCGACGGTCGGGACCGCGACGATCGGGCCCGCGACCACGGCTGAACCCCCGGCCACCGAGCCTGCGGCCACACCACGGGCGCGCGGCACCGCCCCGGCCGGTGGCTGGACGCTCCGACCCCGGCCGGCCGGGGTCGGCGGGTGATCGGCGAACTCTTCGGCGAACTGGCTGGTCGTCATGGCATGTTCTCCTGTGCGGTGATGACGTGGTGCAGTTCCCGGCGCCGGCCCTGCCCGGTCCGCCCGGACATGGCCGGGCCACCAGGGCCACCAGGGCCGCCACCAGGTCGCGCCCCACCGGCCGCTCGTCACCGGCCGCCGATGGAGCAGAGTGAGGCGGGCCGATCGCCCCCGTCGATCGACGCCCGCGCCCGGTTCAGCGCCCGCGGTTCAGCCCCGGGCTGCCTGACGCCACTGGGCGATCAGTGGGCGCGGGAGTTCGGCATGCACGGCCTCGGGCGGCAGCCAGGAGCCCGTGCTCCAGGTGTCGTCCGGTTCCGGCAGCGTGACGGTGTCGGGTATCGAGCTGACAGTGAGCTCTCCGAGATCGAGCCCCTCGAAGTCGAACGGCGTGTTCGCCGTGCTGTCGGCCATGGCTGCCTCCCTCATGTGTGCCTCCCCTGCCCCGGGGCCCTGAACCGACCGGCAGACCGAGCGACCGGCAACCGGCGGGCGCCGCAGGCAAGGACGGGCGGTCCGCGGGACCGCCCGTCTTCGACTCTACGACCGCGAAGCGTTCGCGCCGCGATCGCGGCCGCCACCGGTCGGCACTCTGGGAGGTCAGCGGACGACGAAACGTCAGCTCACCAGCCTTTTCGCACCCCACAGGGCCGCTGACGTCACCTCGGGCACTCCACAGCCGCACCTCCGGCCGGCTGCGCGCCCGCCGTACCTCCCGTCGTATCCCCCGCCGTATCCCCCGCCGCGCCACTGCGCTCCCGCAGCCCCGGCGCCAGCACCAGCGTGACCACCACGGAGGCCGCCGCCATCAGCGTCATCGCGGTCGCCGCCGACCAGTACTGCGCGACCGCCCCGGCGACGGCCGCACCCACGCCCTGCATGGTCAGCATCCCGCTGGAGTGCAGCCCGAGCGCCTGGCCGCGCACCTCGGCCGGGGTCAGCGCGATCAGCCGCTCCTGGAGCAGCAGACTGGAGCAGTACCCGACCGAGGCGAGCGCGACCGCGAGCACCGCGACCGGCAGCGCCGGGTGCAGCACGAAGACCAGGTACGGCGCGGCGAGCAGCAGCCGCAGCAGCGCGCCGAGCCGGCTCCGCAGCCGGGCCGGCAGGAACCGCCCGGCGAGCGTGTCGCCGGCCAGCATGCCGAGCGCGCCACTCGCGAAGAGCAGCCCGGCCCGCCCCGGCGCGTACGGCACGAAGAGCGCCTCGCAGCCGACGATGAGCCCGTTCGGCACCCAGAGCGCCAGGTAGACGTAGCGGCGCGGCACCGAGGACCAGAGCAGCGCGTTGGTCCGCCTGGTCCGCGCGACCGAGGCCCGGCCCGCGCCGCGCGCCGGGCGCCGGCGCAGGCCGAGCCGGGCGGTGAGCCCGGCCAGCGCGAAGAGTCCGGCCGCGGTGAGCAGTGCGCCGCGCGCCGAGAGCGCGGCGATCAGCACCCCGCCGACCGCGAACCCGCAGATCTGCAAAGCGCCGACCGCCATGTTGAGCACCGAGCGCCCCAGCAGGTAGCCGTCCTCCGGCAGGATCTCGGTGAGCAGCCCGTACCGCACACCGCCGCCGACCGAGCCGAGCAGCCCCTCGACGAGCAGCACCGCGAACACGGCCCAGACCGGCAGGCCCGGCACGGCCACCGCCGCGGTGGTGGCCGCGTAGAGCACTGCCAGCCCGACCGTGGCGGCCCGCGGCGGCAGCCGGTCGGCCGCCGAGAGCAGCGTGAGCGCGCCGGCCAGCTGCGCGATCGACGGGCCGAACATGCTCAGCGCCGCGAGCAGCGGTGAGCGGGTGGCCGAGTAGACCAGCACGGCCAGTGCCAGGCCGCTGACCGTGCCGGCCGCGACCTGCACGGCCGAGGCGGCGAAGAACGGGGCGAATTCAGGTGTTCGGAAGAGTTCCCGGTAAGTGCGCATGGCAGGGAGTCTGCTGAGGCCGCTCGCGCCGGCGTTAGAGTTTCGCCCAGCCGCGAAACATGCCGCGAGACCTGCGGCGACACGTCAGGACCAGGAGGGGGAGGCCGCGATGGGCTGGTGGGAGATCAGCACCGACACGCTGGCCGGCGGCCGGTTCGTCATCTCGCCGCTCGCCGAGACCACCGCCTGCCTGATCCGGCTGGAGCTGGCCACCGCCCGGCACCCCGCCGAACGCGACTGGCTGGCCGCACACCTGGCCGACTACCGCGCCCGGCTCGCCGCCGACCCGGTGGCCGACGCACTGCTCCGCGCCGCGCTGACCCACCGCTGGATCGCGGACTTCCTCACCCCGGCCCCGCACCGCTCACCGGAGCCGTCCTTCGAGGAGGAGCTGGCCCGGATCCGGGCCACGCCGCCGGAGACCGTGCAGGCCGACCTGTCCGTCGCGCTGGCGGGCCGCCCGCTGCCCGAGGCGATCCAGCGCACCGACCTGGCCGAGCGGACGGCCGACCTGCTGGAGTGGGTCTGGACGCACACCGTGCTGCCGACCTGGCCGGCCAGGCGGCGCATCCTGGAGGCCGATGTGCTGGTCCGCACCGCCGAGTTGGGCCGGGGTGGCTGGGCGGCCGCGCTGGACGGGCTGCGGCCCGGCACCCGCTGGCTCGGCCAGGGGCGGCTCCAGATCAACGCGCAGGACCGGCCGCCGCGCCGGATCGACGGCGCCGAGCTGCTCTTCGTCCCGGTCACACCGCGAGCCGGCTGGGTCGCCTGGGACCTGCCGCACCGGTACGCACTGGTCTACCCCTGCTCGGGCGCGCTCGCCGAGCCGGCCCTGGCCGCGCCGCCGCAGGCGCTCGGCCGGCTGCTCGGCCCGGCCCGGGCCGGCGTCCTGGTGCTGCTGGAGAGCCCGAAGAGCACCACCCAGCTGGTCGCACTGACCGGCCAGGGCCTCGGCTCGGTCGGCCGCCACCTGAAGGTGCTGCTGGACGCCGGCCTGGTCTCCCGCCGCCGCGCCGGGCCGTCGGTGCTCTACTACCGGACGCCGGCCGGTGACGTGCTGGTGGCGGCGCCCACCTCCTGACATCCCGTCACCCCCGACACCTGACACCCGACACCCCGGCAGAAACGCTTCTGCAGGTCATCGCGCCGCGGATGCACCAGAGTGCTCGTGTGGGCCTCCCTGGCCCGAACCGATCCGATGCTCCGTCACGAGCAGAAGGAGAGCACAGCTGATGCGATGGGTTGCCCGAACCGGCGCGGGCGCTGCGTTGGCGCTGGTGCTGGCGCTGCTGCCGGGAGCCGGCACGAGTCCGGCCGCCGGGCTCCCGCCGGCGGGCCCGGCCCCCCTCACCGCCCGGCTCGGACAGTCCTGCGCACAGGTGCGCGCCCACCTCGCCGACTACGCGCGCGAGGGTCGCGGCCGGGTCGGCTGCGTGACGCTCGACCAGGCGCCGGCGGCCCCGCTGCCGAGCCCGGCCGCACCGCCGCAGCCGCCGCAACCGCGGGCCACCGCGGCGCCCGCCGCCTACTGGTGCGCTTCCCGGGCGGCCGACGAGTGGTGGTACACCCGCACCGCCGCCTGTGTGCACGACGAGCCGGCCACCTTCACGCTCTACGACGCCAAGACCCAGCAGGTGCTGGGCACCGCCGCCCTGACGATCTCGCAGGACATCGAACTCGGCCTGAACGCGACCGAGTGGGACGAAGCGGACTCCGTCACGCTCACCTCGGCCGGTCCGGCCATCCCCGAGCTGGAAGTCGGCTTCACCGCCTCCTGCAAGGCACCCTGCACCATGGTCAAGGCGTCCCCCTGGGCGGGCCCGGCGCCGCTCACCGTGGGCGGCACCGCCACGGGGACGGTGACCTACTCCGACACCCCCGCGCCCGGCCCGGACACCATCACCCCGGCCTACGACCTGGAGGTGCTCCAGCCCGGCACCGAGCCGACCCAGCCGGACGCCACGTGGAGCGACCCGGTCCAACTGCGCTGTGACGACAAGGTGGTCGGTGCCCACGCGGGCTGCGTCGTCCCGCTCTACACGCCCGAACTCGACCTGACGATCGGCTCGTTCGGCGCGGCCGCGATCACCTACCTGTGGGCGCAGCAGACCCTGCCGGACCACTGGGGCACCAGCGCCTCGCCGCTGCAACGACTGGCCGACCCGGGCATCCAGAACTCGAACCGCACCAGGATCTGCGGCACCTTCACCCCCGATCCGGCACTCCCCGACGACAGTTGCGACGAGTTCGCGTTCGCCGCGACCTACCAGAGCGGCGCGATGCTCGGGCTGACCGGCGCGGACTGCGCGGAGATCGAGCCGTTCCAGCAGAACGGGACGTGGTACGTGAAGTACCTCAACAACGTCACCGGCAACGAGCGTTGCGTGCGCTCGCACGTCCCGGTCGGCCAGAACACCGGTGCCGGAACGGCGTTGAGCACCTTCACGCAGAACGAGCGGGTGCTCGACCACGAGCCGTACACGCTGCAGGTCTACAACTGAGCCCCACCGCCGGACGGGCCCTGCCCGGGCCCGGTCGGGGTGATCGGTGTGATCGGAACCACCGACCCGGCCGGGCCCGGCCCTCCCCTCACCCGCGGCCGCGCTCCCTCGCCCCGGTGGTCGGTCGGCGCCCGGTCCGGCAGCAACGCGGTCACCAGCGGTCCGGCGACCAGCGCGCCGCCGAGCCGCACGCCGCCGAGTAGCGGACCGCACAACTCCGGCTGGCCGAGCAGCTCCAGGGCCGCCCGGCCGGCGTCGAAACCCGGCCCCGGCGGCCCGCCCGCCGGAGCCAGCCCGACCCGGCGCATCGGCCCGAGCAGCCGGTCCGGCTCGCTGCCACGCCGCCGGCCGGGGAACAGTGGTTCGAACTCGGTCACCGTGACGCCGCCCTCGGCGTAGCGGAACCAGCCGAGCGCCTTCGCCGTCCGGTACACGCACACCGCCCGGGTGCCGCGCGACACCCGGTGCAGCAGGCCGGTCTGCGCCCCCACCGCGCCGCCCGCCTCGAAGCCGAACGCCCAGCCGCCCGCCGCACCGACCCGGACCACCGGCCGATCCGGCTTCACGCGCTGCGCCAACTGCACCGGCTCGGCACCGTAGGCCGTCAGCAGCGCCGTCACATCGAGCCGCTGAGCGAGCACCAGGCAGAAGCCGAGCGACTCGTAGCGCCCGATCCACTCCCACTCCCCGCCCGCCACCGCCGCCACCCGCCGGCACTCCTCCGCTCCACTGCTCGACCGCTGCTTCGCCGCCAGTATCCGGGCAAGGCGGCCCAGACCACCGCATCCCGCCACCGCCGCGCAGCGCGCGCCGTCAGCGCAGCGTACAGATTCGACCAAGCTTTCCCCATGGGCACCTCAAGACCATGGCGCCCGCCTCCGGACAACGGTTCGATGTCCCCCAGCCGTCGTCGACGGGATCTACCACCCCTCAGGGACACCCATGCGACGTACCACCCGAAGCCGTGCCACCGCATCGGCTCTCGGCACCACCGCCGTTCTGCTCGCCGCCACCGCGATGAGCGGCGTCACCGGCGCGGCCGGTGTGGCAAGTGCCGCCCCCAGCCTGCGACTTGCCCCCTCCCACTCCGTCCCCCAGCCGGTGCCGGCCTCGCGCGGCCACCGCCAGATGGCCGGGACGCTGCCCGCACCGCTGAGCACCAGCCAGTGCCAGACCCAGCTCCAGCGCTCCTGCTACGGCGCGACCCAGCTGGAGACGGCGTACGACGAGGCCCCGCTGTTCGCCAAGGGCATCAACGGCGCCGGCCGGACGATCGTCATCGTCGACTCCTACGGAACGCCGACGATCCAGCACGACCTGGACGTCTACAGCCAGCAGTTCGGCATACCCAGCACCAACGTGCAGGTCGTGCAGTGGGGCAACGTGCCGCCCTTCGACCCGAACAACTCGGACATGACGGGCTGGGCCGAGGAGACCACGATCGACGTCGACATGGCGCACGCCATGGCCCCCGGCGCCAAGATCGTGCTGGTCGAGACCGGCGTCTCGGAGACCGAGGGCACCACCGGTTTCCCGGAGATGATGGGCGGTGAGGACTCGCTGATCAAGCAGGGCATCGGCGACGTCATCTCGCAGAGCTTCGGCGCCACCGAGAACACCTTCCCGGGCTTCGCCCAGAACGACTTCAGCAGCCTGCTGAACCTGCGCTACGCGTACAAGGACGCGGCCGCGCGCGGCGTCACCGTGCTCGCCTCCTCCGGCGACAGCGGCTCCACCGACGCCGAGTCGGACGGCTCGACGCTCTACCCGTACCCGGTGACCTCCTGGCCGCCGTCCGACCCGCTGGTCACCGGCGTCGGCGGCACCTCGGTGCACCTGGACGACCAGGGCAACCGGCTGAGCCCGGACACCGTCTGGGACGGCGACGGCGCCTCCGGCGGCGGCAAGTCCGCGATCTTCAAGCGCCCGCTCTTCCAGCTCGGCGTGAACAACGTGACCGGCACCCAGCGCGGCGTCCCGGACATCAGCATGCTCGGCGACCCGAAGACCGGCGTCTGGACGTACAACAGCTACGGCCCGCAGGACAACGGCTGGGAGCTGTGGGGCGGCACCAGCGTGGCGTGCCCGATCTTCTCCGGCGTCGTGGCGCTGGCCGACCAGCAGGCCGGACACCGCCTGGGCAACCTGAACTACGGCCTCTACGCGCTCGGTGAGCTCCAGCAGGCCGGTGCCACCCACACCGGTCTGACCGACGTGGTGGGCGGCTCCAACGCCTACGGCGGCGTGGCCGGCTGGCCTGCCACCCCCGGCTACGACCTCGCCACCGGCTGGGGCACCGTGGACGCGGCCCGCTTCGTCCCGGCGCTGGCCCAACTGGGCTGACCGACTGGGAAACGGACCCGAACAGGAAACGACGGGGGGGTGGGCGGGAGGTGCTTCCTCCGCCCGACCCCTCGGCCGTTCCCGTACTGCCGCGCTACCGTGCTCAGGCGCGCCCCGCCGCCTTCTGGGTGCGCCGGGCCAGCGAGTCGATCACCACCGCGGCGAGCAGCACCAGACCCGTGATCATGAACTGGATCGCGTTGCTGACGCCCTCGATGTTCATGCCCGACTGGATCGAGCCGATCACCAGCGCACCGAGCAGCGCGGACCAGGTCGAGCCCCGACCGCCGAACAGGCTGGTGCCGCCGATGACGGCCGCCGCGATCGCGTTCATCAGCAGGTTGCCGCCGCCCGAGGTCTGACTGGCCGACTGGATCTGCGCGGCCAGGAAGAGACCGCCGATGGCCGCCATGGTCGAGCAGATCATGAAGACCGAGATCCGGGTCCAGGGCACGTTGATACCGGCCCGCCGGGCGCCCTCGATGTTGCCGCCGAGCGCGAAGATCTGCCGCCCGTAGGCGGTGCGCCGCAACATGAAGTCCAGCACCACGATGAAGATCAGGAAGATCAGCAGCGCCAGCGGCAGGCCCTTGTACTGGTTGAGCGTGTAGGCCGCCAGGAACGCGATGACCGCGAGCGCGGCGGTGCGCAGCGCGATCTCGGCGGGTGGCCGGGACGGGATGCCCGCCACGCGCCGCCGCCGGGCGTCCAGCAGCGAGGCGCCGAGGAAGAGCAGCACGCCCACCGCCGCCAGGCCGTAGGCGGCGATCTGCTGGCCGTAGATGGTGGTGTAGAGCCGCGAGACGATGTCCTTGCCGCTCAGGTTGACCGTCCCGCTGGAGCCCAGCACCTGGAGCATCAGGCCGTTCCAGCCCAGGTTGCCGGCGAGCGTGACGACGAAGGCCGGCACGCCGACCCGGGCGAAGAAGACGCCCTGGATCAGGCCGACCGCCGCGCCGGAGGCGATCGCCGAGATCAGCGCGACCCACTGGTTGACCCCGTGCGTCACGTTCAGCACTGCGAAGATCGCCGCGCACAGGCCGCTGACCGAGCCGACCGAGAGGTCGATCTCACCGAGCAGCAGCACGAAGACGACGCCGATCGCGATCATCCCGGTGCCGACGATCTGCTGCGAGAGGTTGGACAGGTTCTGCGCGGAGAGGAAGCTGCTGCTCAGCGAGCCGAACACGGCCCAGATGACGATCAGCGCGAGCACCACCGGCAGCGAGCCGAGCTCACCGCTGGAGATCCGGCGGCGGAACTCGCCGAGGTAGCCGCGCACGCCCTCCTGGCGCACGATCAGTCGCGGGTCCACCGCCGGGGTCGCCTCGGCGGCCACCGGCACCGGGGCGTTCACGCCGCCCTTCGGCATGTTGTCCTCAGGCAGCCCGTGCCGCCCGGAGCCGCCGGCACCACTATCACTCATGCGCCCACCTCGCTACGCTCGGCAGGCGCTTCGCGCACGCGCATCCTCTTGATGATGAGCTCGCTCCGCTCGCTCATTACGACCCCTCCGTGCCGCGGGCCTGCCGGCGGGTCACGGCGTTGTCCGTGGCACCGGTGATGGCCGAGATGATCTGCTCCTGGGTGGTGTAGTTCCGGTCGAAGACGCCGTTGTTGCGGCCGAGCCGCAGCACCGCGATCCGGTCCGCGACCGCCATCACGTCCGCCATGTTGTGGCTGATCAGGATCACGCCGAGGCCCTGGTCGCGCAGCCGCTCGACCAGGTCGAGCACCTGTGCGGTCTGCTCGACGCCGAGGGCCGCGGTCGGCTCGTCGAGGATCACCACCTTCGGCGAGCCGATCAGCGAGCGGGCGATCGCCACCACCTGGCGCTGGCCGCCGGAGAGCGAGGCGATCGGGATCCGCACGCTCGGGATCCGGATCGACAGCGTGTCCAGCAGCGTCCGCGAGCGCTTCTCCATCGCGACCTCGTCGAGGATCCCGTAGCGGCGGATCTCGCGGCCGAGGAAGAGGTTGCCGACCACGTCGAGGTTGTCGCAGAGCGCGAGGTCCTGGTAGACGGTGGCGACCCCGAGCTGCTGGGCGTCCTGCGGCCGGTGGATCGTGACCGGCTTGCCCTCCCACTCGATCACGCCGTCGTCCGGCTGGTTGACCCCGGCGATCGCCTTGACCAGCGTCGACTTGCCGGCGCCGTTGTCGCCCACCAGGGCGAGCACCTCGCCGGCATTGACCTCCAGCTCGATGTCGGTCAGCGCCTGCACGGCTCCGAAGCGCTTGGAGACCCCGCGCAGCGCCAGCACCGGACGGCCGGTCGCCACGCTCTCGGTCACCGTGCGCCCCTTACTGGAGGCCGGCCGCGGTGCACGCGGAGGCGTAGTCGGGGGTGCAGATCTGGGCGACGGTGTAGAGGCCGTCGGCGACCACGGTGGTCTTGATGTTGTCCTTGGTCAGCACGATCGGGGTGATCAGCAGCGACGGCACGCTCTGGCCGCTGCCACTGGTGGCCGTGGTCGGCACCACGGACGGGGAGGGCGACTGGCCGTGCGCGAGCGAGACCGCCATCGCACCGGCGGCGTCCGCCTCCGGCTTGTACGGCTTGTAGATCGACATCGTCTGGGTGTTGATCAGGAGCCGCTGCACCGCGTCGAGCTGGGCGTCCTGACCGGTCAGCGGGACGCTCAGGTTCGCCGCCTTGATCGCGGTCGAGATACCGGCCGCCATGCCGTCGTTGGCCGAGTAGACGCCGACCACGTTGGACGGGCCGATCGCGGTGATGCCGGCGGCGGCCTCCTGGTTGGCGTTGTTCGGGTCCCAGTTCGGCGTGTCGTACTCCTTGCCGATCTTCAGCTTGCCGTCGATCGCGCTGTGCGCGCCGGCCTTGAACTCGGCGGCGTTCGGGTCGGTCGGCGAGCCGTTGATCATGATGATCTGCCCGGTGGACGCCTTGTCGCCGACCGCGGCCACCAGCGCCTGCCCCTGCAGCTGGCCGACCTTGTTGTTGTCGAACGAGACGTACGCGTCCACCGGCCCCTGCGCGAGCCGGTCGTAGGCGACCACCTTGACGCCCGCGTCGTGCGCCTTCTGCACCGAGGACTGGATCGCCTTGGCGTCCACCGCGTCCAGGATCAGCACCTTGTCACCCTTGGTCAGGGCGGTGTCGACCTGGGTCTGCTGCGTGGTCGCGTCCTGGTTCGCGTTGTAGTAGTCGATCGTGGCGTTCGGCGCCAGCGCCTTGATCTGCGCCTCGATCAGCGGCTTGTCGAACTGCTCGTACCGGGTGGTCTTGGTCTCCGGCAGCAGCAGGCCGATGGTCACCGCACCGCCCGACGAGCCGGACGACGCGGTGCTGGCCTTCTTGGCGCTCCCGCAGGAGGCCGCCCCGAGGACGACGGAGACGACGGCGGTCGCCACGGCCGCCCGGCGCAGAACGAGGTTCATAAAGGATGCCTCCCGGTTCGAGTCCACCCCCGGACTTCGAGTCTGCGAACCGGTGAGCGCCACCACGAGCCGGGCTGCTCCGAACGGGCCGTCAGCTACGCCGAACGGGCCGTCAGCCTCACTGCCCGGCTGTCAGTGCGGTGGCCGACTTGGCCCAGTTGGCGTGCAGCTCGTCCAGGTAGGCGCCGGCCGCCGAGCCGAGCGGCACGCCGCGGGCGAAGGCGAGCATGTTGCCGGCGCCGGCGTTGTAGCCGAGCGCGAGCAGCTCGTCCTGGGTGAAGGCGGCGGCGCGCTTGGCCGGCAGCTGGGCCGCCAGGTCGTGCAGGAACCAGGCGGCCGCCTGGATCGCGAGGTCCGGATCGTCCGGCAGCTCGTCCCAACTGCGGTTCGCGAAGCCGTGCGCGGCCTTGGTGTCGTCGAAGGCGGCCTTGTGCATGTTGGCTATGCCGAAGGCGGAGTCGGGCTTGAGCTTCTGCCAGGCCCGCTCCAGCGCGGGGTCGTGCGGCTTGTACGACTCGTTGTAGAGGATCGCCATCAGCAGCTGCGGATCCACCCCGGCCTGCCCGCCCCAGCTGCGCACCTGGGCGGCGAAGCGCGCGGGAGCATAGGCGTCGCCGGACGGCGACGGAGACGAGGACGGGGACCGCGACGCGGCCGGCGAACCGGATGTGCTCGGCGATGCCGATCCCGGCCCGGCCGCGGTCGGCGAGGCACCGTGCCCGGCCGCCCGCTGCTGCGACCCGTGCCCGGCGTGCAGAGCGAGCCCGCCACCCACCACCACGCCCAGCACCGTGGCCACCACCACGACTCCTCCGAGCTTGCGCCGCCCGCCCACCCTGTCCTCCGTCCGTCGGCCTGCCGTCCATCCTGCCTGACGGGCCTGCGGGCCTCGGGAACCGGTCTGCCGGTGAGCCGGTCTGCGGGTACGCCGGTGAGCCGGTCTCAGTCTTCCCGGCGGAGCGCCACGGTCACCATGTCGTCCTTGAAGCCCTCGGCCCACCGGGCCACGTCCCGCTCGACGAAGGAGACCGCGCGGTCCGGCGCCGGGGCCGGCCCACCACCGAACTGCGCGGTGAGCCGGGCGGTCAGCGGGTAGAAGACGCCGGCCTGGTCGGCGGCCTCGGTGATGCCGTCGGAGTACGCCAGCACCAGCGAGCCCGCCGGCAGCAGCCGCTCGACCTCGCTCTGCCCGGTGTCCACCGCGTCGTCCGGCGCCAGGTCGGCCAGCCCCAGCGGCAGGCCGAACGGCGCGTCCAGCGGCACCGCGCCGTCCGGCCCGAGCACCAGCGGCGGCGGGTGACCCCGGTTCAGCGCGCGCACCGTCGCCGGGCGGTCGATGGGGAACTCCAGCAGCACGGCGGTGACGAAGAGCTCGGGGTCCCCCGAGGTGCCGGTCTCCAGGGTCAGCGCCTGCTCGATCCGCGCCGCCACCCCGGTCAGGCTCGCCTGGGTCTGGACCGCCTCGCGGAACGTGGAGAGGACGGTGGAGACGGTCGCGACGGCGCCGGTCCCCTTGCCGCGCACATCGCCGACGATCGCGCGGACCCCGTGCGGCGTCAGCCGGATGCTGTACAGGTCGCCGCCGACCAGCGCCTCGGTGTCGGCCGCCCGGTAGAAGCCCGCGATCCGCACCGGCCCGAGCCGGCGCGGCAGCGGCCGCAGCAGCGCGCGCTGCGCCGCCTCGGCCACCGCCTGGACGTGCTCCAGCCGATGCTGCATCCGCTCCCTGGCGACCGAGAAGGCGACGCCCAGCATGTCCACCAGCAGCAGCGAGAACAGGTCGGCCCGGATCGGCGCGCTCCCGGGCGCACCGAGCCGGCCGTCGATCCAGAGCGCGATCAGCGTGGCCACGCTGACCCCGGCCACGATCGTGGTCCAGCGCCTGCCGTAGAGCAGCGCGGCGAGCGGGGTCGCGGCGCTGAGCAGCGTGGTGTACGAGTACACGACCGGCGTGGTCAGCTCCAGCACGACCGAGGCCACGATCAGCAGCCAGGGCAACGTCAGCGTCCAGCGCGGGGCCCAGGCCGCCGCAGGCACCGCGGCCGTGCGTGCCTGTGCCGGGTCCCCGGCCCCGGCCGGCTGCAGCCCGGCTCGCCCACTCGCTCTCCCGAACAGCTCCCGCACCGCAACAGGCTCACGCCCGCCGCACGCGCGGCCGACTCGCCGCACCGCAGAACCGGCCAGGACAACCCCATCGGCGCAGGCCCGCCCCGAGCTGCTCGACGCGGCCGGGTTCGCCGTCCAGGCCCGGCTGGTCCGCGAGCCGCAGCAGAGCGAACGCGTTCCGCAGGCCCAGCTGCTGGCGCGCAGGAGGTAGCACCGGGCAGGTAGCACCGGATCCTGCAGCCGACGGGAGCCGACAGATCATCAGGGGCCGTTCCGCACCGCGCGGACCGGCCCCTCTGCATGGGTGCGCACTGGCGACCGTTACGGAATTTTTATCAACAAGCCCATCACACCTGACGTATGACATGTGCAATGGTACAGCGTCCGCCGACCGGACCGGCGAGGGCCGCCGCCCCCGCCGAACACCGAGAAGGGAACCACCTGTGACCGCAGCACCCACGGGAGCGCCGCGCCGGGCGAGGCTTTTCGCCTCCGCGCTGCTCTCCCTCGGGCTGGCACTGGCCGGAGTCTCCGGAACAGCCGCCTCTGCACAGGCAAGTGACATATCGTCGGCCGGGACCTCGCCGGCCGACCCGCACCCGGCCTCGGCCGGCTGGGTGCAGACCCATGGCACCTGGGTCCAGCTCCAGCCGGGCCACCCGCACGCCGCCGCGAACGCGCTCACCGCGTCGAACGCCGCGAGTGCTGCCGGTGCCGGCACCGGCAGCGCGGTGCACCCGAACTCCGATCCGGCCCCCGGCCACAACATCGTCCCGGTCAACAACTCCCAGCCGAACATGGTCTACAACGGCGGCCAGGACTCGGTGGGCGTCACCTCGGGACCACCGAAGGTCTACATCGTCTACTGGGGAAACCAGTGGGGCACGGCCGGCCAGGACGCCCAGGGCCACACCACGCTCTCCAACGACCCTGACAGCGCCGCCCCTTACCAGCAGGACTTCTTCAAGGGCCTGGGCAGCAACGGCGACGCGTGGAGCGGCGTCATGACCCAGTACTGCGAGAACGTCGCGAAGGGCAGCAGCAGTTGCCCGGCCGACGCGCCGCACGTCGGCTACCCGCAGGCCGGCGGCGTGCTCGCCGGCGTCTGGGTGGACAACGACGCGGCCGCTCCGCAGCGGGCCACCGAGCCGCAGATCGCCGCCGAGGCGGCCGCCGCCGCGAAGCACTTCGGCAACACGACCGAGGCGCAGAACCGGAACGTGCAGTACGTGGTCACCACCGCGCAGGGCATGGACCCGGACAGCTGGCACGAGCTGAATACCTGGTGCGCCTGGCACACGTTCGAGCGCTCCAGCTACGGCACGCTGGCGTACACGATCATGCCGTACCTGACCGACTACAAGTACTGCGGCACGAACTGGATCAACCCCGGTCCGCGCGGCAGGCTGGACGGCTACTCGATCCTGGGCGGCCACGAGTACGCCGAGACGATCACCGACCAGAACGCGATGGGCGGTTGGATCGACCAGGCAGGCCAGGAGAACGGCGACAAGTGCGCCTGGATCACCGAGGGCACACCGGGCGGGCTGTTCAACCTGCAGCTCTCCACCGGTGCGTTCGCGGTGCAGACCACCTGGGACAACGACAACCACACCTGCTCCGGCTCGCACCCGATCGTCGCGAACAAGCCGCTCGTGGTCAGCACCATGTGCGACCGCACCGCGCCACCGGGCAAGGTCGTCGACCTTCCGGTGATCGCCTCCGACACCGCGTCGAGCAAGCTCAGCTACCGTGCGAGCGGCCTGCCGCACGGCCTGTGGGTGGAGCCGCGCACCGGTGAGATCCGCGGCCGGACGAACGACACCGGCTACCACGACATCACCGTGACGGTCCGCGACGACCACGGCAACCAGGCGTCCACGCAGTTCTGGTACGGGTTCTTCTCGACCGGCGAGTACGGCTGCCTGGGCCTGGAGCAGATCGTCGACCCCGGTTTCGAGGTTCCGACCGACGCCAAGGGCAACTACCCCGGCTGGTGGTCGCAGTCCTCGCCCGGCATCATCACCCAGTCCACCGCGTACCAGCCGCACTCCGGCCTCGGCTACGCATGGCTCGGCCACAGCGCCGCGCAGGACGACTCGCTCTCGCAGGGCGTGGAGACGACCCCCGGCTACACCCGGGCCTCGCTCTCCTTCTGGCTGCACGTGGACTCGGCCAACACCTCGGCCGACCCCAAGTCCCAGGACACGCTCTCGCTGGAGCTGGACGACCAGTACTCGGGCAAGCAGATCGCGGTGGTCAAGACCTGGACCAACCTGGACGCGACCAGCGGCTACGTCCCGGTCTCCCTCGACCTGACCCCGTACGTGGCATCCGAGTTCGGCTCCACGGTGATCCTCAAGTTCACCTCGCACGAGACCGGGAGCGCGCAGACCGCGTTCCTGATCGACGACACCTCGGAGCACCTGAGCTGACGGTGCCTCACCAGGCCGCTCCTCGGGAGGAGTTCTCCTCCCGAGGAGCGGCCGACTCAATCCGCCGTCGTCAGGTACTGCGCCGCGTAGCTGCGCCACGGGCCCCACTGCGGCGCACCGGCGGCCGGGCCGAACGCCACGTCCGGATCGCCCAGCGCCCGCATCCGGATCTCGGCGACGGTCTGCGCACCGATCCCCGGCAGGCCAAGCAGCACCTGCTCGGCCTGCTCCCGGTCCGCCCCCGGATCCAGCCGCAGCCGACCGGCCACCAATGCCCGGCACAGCTCCCGCACGGCCTCGAAGGGCTCGACGGGAAAGTCGGGCAGGGCGACTTCTGTGTTGAGCTTGGCGTCCGCGAGGGTCGCTGCCCGGGGGAAGGTGTGCGTCAGTGTCCCGCTCGGTGTCGGCAGCGGGTCTCCGTAGGCCGCCAGCAGGGCTGCGGCGGCCGGGCCCGGGCCCAGGACCGCGCGGATCGCGAACTCCTCCGGGTCCGCCGCGCCCGGCACCCGCAGGCCCGGGTGGGCGGCGACCAGCGGGGCGAGCCGCGGGTCCGCGCCGAGGTGCTCGGCGACGGCGAAGGGGTCCGCGTCCAGGTCGAACAGGCGGCGCAGGCGCTGGGTCGCCGTGGTCAGGTCACGCAGGTCGGTGAGCTGGAGCCGGCAGTCCAGCCAGCCGTGCCCGAGGACCTCGCTGACCTCGGCCACCCCCGTGCCCTGCGGCAGGCACAGGGTGCGCCGGTAGCGGCGGGCGCCGCGGCTGCCGGTGACCTCCTCGATGCCCGGCAGTGCGTGGCGCTGCAGGTGGTCGAAGACCTCCGCGACCGCGTACGGCTCCCGGTAGGCCAGCCGCAGCGGCACGCCGGCACCGTCGAGCCGGGCGGCGCGCCCGGTACGGGCGGCGCGCAGTTCGGTGGGCGTTGCGGCGTAGATCTCACGGACGGTGTCGTTGAACTGCCGCACGCTGGCGAACCCGGCGGCGAACGCGATCTCGGTGACCGGCAGCTCGGTGCTCTGCAGCAGGATCCGCGCGGTGTGCGCGCGCTGCGCCCGGGCCAGCGCGATCGGGCCGGCCCCGAGCTCCGCGGTGAGCTGGCGCTGCACCTGCCGGGAGCTGTAGCCGAGCCGGTCGGCCAGGCCCGCGACGCCCTCGCGGTCCACCACGCCGTCGGCGATCAGCCGCATCGCGCGGCCGACCAGGTCGGCGCGGATGTTCCAGTCGGCCGAGCCGGGCACCGCGTCCGGCCGGCAGCGCCGGCAGGCCCGGTAGCCGCTGCCCTGGGCGGCCGCGGCGGTCGGGTAGAACGTGACGTTCTGCGGCTTGGCGGTGGTCGCGGGGCAACTCGGGCGGCAGTAGATGCCGGTCGTCGAGACCGCGAAGAAGAACTCGCCGTCGAACCGCGCGTCGCGGCTGCGCACGGCCTGGTAGCGGCTGTCCTCGATGTCTGTTCCGAGGTCTGTTCCGAGGTCTGTTCCGGCGGTTGCTGCGGTTGCTGCGGTGCTGGTCACTCCCCCACTGTGCGTCCGGCCGGGGCGGATCGCCAGCGGCTTTCGGACACCGCGCTCAGCGCTGCCCGCAGGCCGGCCGGGTCGCGGTAGTGGTGGCCCGCCATGCCGAGTCGCTCGGCGGCCGCCACGTTCTGCGCCGCGTCGTCCACGAAGAGGCACTCGGCCGGCTCGGCGCCCGCCGCCCGGGCCGCGACCGCGTAGATCCGCGGGTCCGGCTTGGCCGCGCCGACCTGCGAGGAGTTGACCACCGCGTCCAGGCTGGGGAGCAGGCCGAGCGCGGCGAGGTCGGCGTCGAGCCGGCTGGTGGCGTTGGAGACGAGGACGATCGGGATGCCCGGACCGGCGGCCCGGGTGGCGGTGAGCAGCGCGAGCACCTCGCGGTCCAACTCGCCGATCCCGGCGCTCCAGTCCCGGACCAGCGCGGCGGCCCGCTCGGCGGTGCCGCTGACCGGGATCAGATCGTGGGCCACCGCCGCCCGCCACTGCTCGTCGGTCACCGCGCCGGTGATCGCGGGATCCAGCCGCTGCGGCGCGAACGCGGCCCGGAACACGCTGCCGGGCGGCACGGCGTGCAGGCGTTCCACCCCCGCCAGCACGGCCGGGTCCCAACGGCGCAGCACACCGTCCAGATCGCACAGCACCGCACGGATCACCACGGACGTCTCCCCCTGTCGTCAGCCTGAGCTCGTTGTCAGCCGAGCGCTCAGCTTAGCCAGCAGGGCCAAGCCGCCCGCGCGCGCAGTCGCGGAGCGGGGCCTCCCGGACGGTGAGTCCTGGAGGCCCCGCTCACCGGGCGCGGGCCGCTCAGACCTCCAGCTCGTTCTCGATCTTCGCCAGCTGGTGGCGCGCCATGGCGAGGTTCGCCCGGCGCTTGTCCAGTGCCAGGTAGAGGAAGAGCCCCTTGCCGGTGCGGCTGGTGAGCGGGCGGATCAGGTGGTACTGGCTGGTCAGCGAGATCAGGATGTCCTCGATCGCCTCGTTCAGGCCGAGCATCTCCATCGTGCGCATCTTGGCGCGCATCACGTCGGTGTTGCCGGCGGCGGCGACGGTGAGGTCCAGGCCCCCGGCGCCGTCCACGGTGCCCAGCGCCATGCCGCTGCCGTAGTCCACCAGAGCAGCGCCTATGGCGCCCTCCACGGTGCCCATTGCCTGGCGGAGCGCGGTGTCGACGTCGGTCATGGAAATCTCCAATGGTCGGTGGATGGTTGGTGGTTCGGAAGCGGTTCGGTAGCGAGAAAGGTTCGGGGGACTGTTCGGGTGGCTACTTGCCAAGGCGGTCGAGGCCGCCGCCCGGCGGTGCGAGGCCGCCGGCCACCAGCTCGCCGACCCGCTGGGCGGACCGGCGGGCCTCCAGGTGCAGGCGGCCGATGCTCACGTCGGGATGCGAGAGGAGGGTGAGCACGCAGATCGAGCCGGCGGCGTAGGTGGCCACGTAACCGTGCTCACCGCGGACCACGGACTCGCGGAACTCGCCCTGTCCGGTGGCATCGGCCAGCCGCTGGGCGACGCCGAGGGTGGCGGCGGTGAGCGCGGCGAGACCGGACGGTTCGGTGTCGTGCGTGTCGTGCGCCAGCAGCAGGCCGTCCACGCTGGCCACCAGACCGCCCGCCAGATGGGGGACGCGGTGCCGCAGCGCGCGTAGCTCGGCCAGCAGCGAGTTCTCCAGAGCGTCCATCTGCCTCCTTCCGACGCGCTGCTTGATCCCCCGCCTCATGGCCATGCGGGCGGGGCGGCGGGCGGAGCGGATATCAAAGTCGGGCCTCCAGTGCGGTTTTGACCCGGAGCAGCAACGCGACGTCCGGGTCGGGGACGGACAGCGGGCTGGCCGCTGCAGATGCGGGGTGGGCATTCGGTACGGGCTGCGCGGGGTGGCCCAGGGGCGCGGAGCGAGTCGGCTGCGCCGGGTGCGCGGTTTCCACCGGGAGCGCCGCCCCGCGCACCCGGCGCGGCAGCCCGCCAGGAGCGACATCCGGCACACCCACTCCCGCACCCGCACCCGCGCGGCGCAGGGCGGTGGCGGTGCGGTGGCCCAGCGGGGTGCCGGTGGCCGCTTGGGCCGGGACGGCCGGGGTGGCCACCGCGCCCGCTGCGGCGAGCCGGCGGACCTCCACCGTGGTGGCGAAGGCGGAGCGTCCCAGCAGGCAGGCGAGGTCCGCCGGGGTCCTGCGGCCGTCCGCGAAGTCGAGCAGTTCACGTTGGCGGGCGCTGCACCGGGCGCCGGCCCGCGCCGGGAGGGTGCAGCGCACCACCGGCTCGGTGTCGATCTGCGGCCAGGGCCAGATCCGCTCCAGCAGGTCCCGGCGCCGCACCGTCTCGCGGCGCAGCCGGCGCGGGCTGACCGCGCTGACCGGGCCGAGCCAGTGCAGCACGCCGGGCTCGAAGCGGGTGACCCGGGAACGCGCGCTGAGTGCGAGGTACGCCGCGTCGTACAGCGCGCCGAGGTGGCAGATCTCCAGCTCGCCGCGGGTCAGGAAGCCCTGTTCGACGAGCATCTCGCCGACCCGGCGCTCCGGGCCGTAGCGGTCCAGGGTCTGCTGCCAGGCGGCGGCGGGCAACCGGCCGCTGGTGGTGAGCAACCGGGCCAGGTCCGGGCACTGCGGGCTCTCCGCGTGCACGACCGCGCCGTCCTCCAGGTAGACGGTGCCGGTCGCGGTGTGCAGCGCGCCGGTGGCCCGCCGGTCGGCCAGCCGCTCGGCGGTCTCGCCGGGTGGCTGCCAGGCGTGCACCGGCGGCTCGACCCGGTCCGTCGGCGACCTGGTCGGCAGCGTCATCCGAGCACCAGTTCCTCGGCCAGCGCCTGGAGCCGGAACCGGGCCACGGCCAGATTCGCGTCGGCGCGATCCAGCCACAGGTGCAGCACGAGCCGGCTGTCGAAGACCGTGCCGACCAGGCAGAGCAGGTGGTAACTCCCGTTACTGGTGAGGATCAGGTCGCCGAGCGGCAGCCGGGGGTCGCTCCGGTCGGCGAAGCTCAGGCTCTCCGCCGCCGCCCGGACCAGGTCGGTCGCCTCGGCGGCGGTCGCCTCGTGGTCGCCCGCGGGACTGGCCCCGGCGGTGCCGAGCGCCAGCCCGCTGCCCCAGTCGAGGAGGCTCACGCCCCGTGCGCCGGCGATCCTCATCGCCTCGGCAAGGCAGTCGTCGATACCCGGCACACGGTCTCCTTCGGAGGTTGGCAGGGGGAGTTGGCAGCGGACCTGGCAGTGGACATGGCGGTGGACACGGCAGCACGGACCGCTACGTCGCGTTGCTTTTCTGCCACGGAAGGCTACTGAGGGCGGCATGTGCTACGAAAATGCCATCGGCATATTTACGGCTTCAGCGCTGCTTTCCAGCCAAACTCAAAAAGTGGGCACGGGAGCCGGTACGACCCCGGCCCCGGGTGATTCGTGTCCCCCGACCGCTCCACAACGGCCCACCTGGTATGCCTGGTTGACTGGTTCCGGCCGTTACCACTTGCGGATCAGGCCGGACACCGGGAGTCGATCCAGCGGACTTCCGGCGCTCGGACCGGCGAAATCCAGCAACGGACCGCACCACCGCCCACCTCCGCCCGGCCCGCTCAGGAGCTGCGGCTACGATCGACCGGTGCCCCGATTCGAACGTCCGATCCGCGCCCTGAAGGCGCTGCCCGCACCGGTCCGGTGGCTGGCCGCGCCGGTGGGGCTGCTGGCCTGCACGGGTGCCGTGCTGCTGGGCGGCACGACCTGGCAGCCGCCGGTCACCGCGCCACACCCGGACCCGAAGGCGGCGGGCTACTGCGCGGCGCTGATCCGCTCGCTGCCCGCCACCCTGCAGGGCCACCCGCGCGCGGACCCGGCCGGCTCGCCGTACGTCGCCGTCTGGCAGAGCGCGCCGCGCACCGTGCTGCGCTGCGGAGTGCCCCGGCCGGCCTCGCTGAACGTCCTGCGCAACCAGGAGTCGATGGGGCCGAACGTCGACGGCGTCCAGTGGTACCTGGAGAAGGACGGCCACGGCGGCTACCGCTTCACCACCACGCTGCGCGCGACGTACGTGGAGGTGGCCGTTCCGGCCGGGGCGACCCGCTACCCCGCCGACGCGCTGGGCGCGGTGTCGCAGCAGGTGCAGACCACGATCCCCGACCTGAACGGCCAGTTCACCACGGCCCAGTCGGACGATCAGAGCGGCTGAGCCCCGTCCTGACCTTCCCGGAGCCAGTCCGAGAACGACTGGGCTCCGGTCACCTCGGGCCGGTCGATCGACAGCGCTCCCCCGCGCAGCGCCCGGCCGAACGCGTTCGGCAGCCACAACGGCAGCACCGGTGCCCGGCGCCGGGCCGCTCGGCGACCCCGGCGACCGGGCGCATCGGCGCACGCGGGATCGGCAGCACGCCGGAGCGCGCGATGGCGGCCAGCGTCGCGGCGAAGAACTCGTGGAACTGGGTGGCCCGGACGATCGTCCACGGCACCGGCCCCTGCTCATCGGCGACGGGTCGGCCGAGCATGCCCGTTCCCCCGGCAATGGCGATCCTCATGGGTTTCATCCTCATGCCGATGGGACAGCGCGGCGGAACGGGCGGTGGGCTACGAGGCACATTGACTCGCCGGTAACATCGCCCCATACTCGCCATCAGTCGTCATCAGTACGGCTGTTGGGAGCGAACGGGGGGTTCATGGCCGGCCCGTGGAGCAGTCTGCCGAGAAATCTCGCCGGTGAACTTCGCCGCGAGCGCCAGGCCGTCGCGCTGGAGATCATCAAGGAGATCCGCAGCCAGGTGCCGGAATTCTCCCGGCCGCTGGCCGGCAAGTTCGGCGCCGGGATCCAGCACGGCGTGGAGACCGCGCTGGAGGAGTTCGCGGACCTCATCGACGGCACCCGCGCGCCCGCCTCCGAGCAGCTCAGGACCGAGCGGCTCAAGGTCTACCGCGCGCTCGGGCGCGGCGAGCTCCGCGAGGGCCGCAGCCTGGACGCGTTGCAGGCCGCGTACCGGCTCGGCGCCCGGGTCGCCTGGCGGCGCTACGCGCGGGTCGCCCGCCGGGCCGGGCTCGGCACCGACGGCATGGTGGTGCTGGCCGAGGCGGTGTTCGCCCACATCGACGAGATGGCCGCCGCCTCCGTCCAGGGCTATGTGGCCGCCCAGGCCGACGAGGCCGGGACGCTCGGCCGCCGGCGCCTTCGGCTGCTGCACCTGCTGGTCGGCGGCGGCGAGCCGGGCGAGGTCGCCCAGGCGGCCGAGGCGGCCGACTGGCCGCTGCCGCCCGAGCTCGCCTGCGTCGCGCTGGGGCCGCCGCTCGGACCACCGGGCGGCCCGGCGCCCGACGCACGGCCGGACCGCTCGGACCGCTCGGCCGAGTCGCTGCTGCCCGGACCGGTGCTGGCCGAGCTGGAGGCCGCCGAGCCCTGTCTGGTGCTGCCCCGGCCGGACGTGCTGCTGCGCGACCCGCAGCTGCGGCAGGTGCTGCGGGAGCGGCACGCGGTGATCGGCCCGACCGTCCCGCCCGCACTCGCCGCCGACTCACTGCGCTGGGCCCGGGCGATGCGCGCCCACCTCCCGCTCTCGGGCACGGCCGAGGCGGGTGAGACGGGTGAGAAAGGTGAGGCGGACGAACCGGTCGCGTGCGACCGCCGGCTCGCCGACCTGCTGCTGCTCGCCGACGAGCCGCTGGTCCGGCTGGTCGCCGCCCGCCGACTGGGCCCGCTGGACGCGCTGACGCCCCGACAGGCCCGGCGCCTCGCCGACACGCTGCTCGCCTGGCTGCAGACCGACCGCGGCAGCGCCCCCGAACTCGCCGCCCGGCTCGGCGTCCACCCGCAGACGGCACGCCAGCGCCTGCACCAGGTGCAGCAGCTGTTCGGCCCGGACCTCACCGACCCGGACGCCCGCTTCGAGCTGGAGGTCGCGCTGCGCGCCCGCGCGCTCTACGGACCGGAGCCCGCCGAGCAGCAGCCCTGAGCCCGGGCTCGCTCGCTACGGCTGGGGCGCCGCGGAATCCTGGGGTGCCTGGGATTCCTGGGAATCGGCCAGCTCGGCAGCAGTCTCGGTCAGCCACTGGATCCAGAAGCTCTCCAGCCCGATCCCGGCCAGCAGCACCCGGTGCTGGAGCCGCAACCGAGCGTCGGCAGCCAGCCGCTCGGCCCCGAAGTCGCGCCGCTCGATCTCCTGGTACTGCGCCAACTGCTCTTCATGCAACGCCACTTGGCGGTGCAACTCGTCAACCATGCGATGCCCGCCGACCACCGCGGCGGCGCGCAGCCGGAGCACCAGCGCGTCCCGCAGCGGCTTCGGATCCTGGCTCTCGCCGACCCAGTCGACCAGCGCCGCCCGGCCCTGCGGCAGCACCTCGTACTCCTTGCGCTGTCCCCGGCTCGGCGGCTGCGGCACCGGCCGGATCAGCCCGGACTGCTCCAGCTTCGCCAGCTCGCGGTAGATCTGCTGGTGCGTGGCGGGCCAGAAGAACCCGATCGACTTGTCGAACCGCCGGGTCAACTCCAGCCCTGAGGAGGGCTTCTCCAGCAGGGCGGTGAGGATGGCGTGCGGCAGCGACATACCGGCAATCCTAGGCGCTGTCGTCCGAGCCGAGCGCCCGCCATCCTCACCCCATCAGGGCCTCAGAGCGCGGCGGCCAGCCGGGTGCCCTGGTCGATCGCCCGCTTGGCGTCCAGCTCGGCCGCGACGTCCGCGCCGCCGATCAGGTGCGGCTCGACCCCGAGCGCGCGCAGCCCCTCGACGAGCTCGCGGCGCGGCTCCTGCCCGGCGCAGAGCACCACGGTGTCCACCGGCAGCAGCTGCGGCTCGCCGTCCACCGTCAGGTGCAGGCCGGCGTCGTCGATCCGCTCGTACGAGACGCCCGCGACCATGGTGACGCCGCGGTGCTTGAGCTCCGTGCGGTGGATCCAGCCGGTGGTCTTGCCGAGGCCGGCGCCGACCTTGGTGGACTTGCGCTGGAGCAGGTGCACGCTGCGCGGCACCGGGCGGCGGACCGGCTTGGTCAGCCCACCGGGGGTGCTGTGCTCGGCGTCCACGCCCCACTCGGCGAGGAAGGCCGGCAGGTCCTGGCTGGCGGACTCGCCGGACTGGGTCAGGTACTCGGCGACGTCGAAGCCGATGCCGCCGGCGCCGACGATCGCGACCCGCTCGCCGACCGGCGCCTTGTCGCGCAGCACGTCCAGGTAGTTGACCACGCTCGAGTGGTCGCTGCCGGGGATCTGCGGGTCGCGCGGGGTGACGCCGGTGGCCAGCACCACCTCGTCGAAGCCCTCGGCCGCCAGGCTCTCGGCGGTCACGCTGGTGGCGAGCCGCAGCTCGACCCGGTGCTGCGCGAGCTGGTGCCGGTAGTAGCGCAGCGTCTCGTTGAACTCCTCCTTGCCGGGCACCTGGCGGGCGATGTTGAGCTGCCCGCCGATCTCGCCGGCCGCGTCGAAGAGCGTGACGGCGTGGCCGCGTTCGGCCGCCGAGACGGCGAAGGCCAGACCCGCCGGGCCGGCGCCGACGACGCCGATCCGCTTGCGCAGCCGGGTCGGGGCGAGCACCAGCTCGGTCTCGTGGCAGGCGCGCGGGTTCACCAGGCAGGAGGTGATCTTCATGCTGAAGGTGTGGTCCAGGCAGGCCTGGTTGCAGCCGATGCAGGTGTTGATCGCCTCCGGCGTGCCGGCGGCGGCCTTGGCGACGAAGTCCGGGTCGGCCAGCATCGGGCGGGCCAGCGAGACCATGTCGGCGCTGCCGTCGGCGAGCAGCTGCTCGGCCAGCTCGGGGGTGTTGATCCGGTTCGCCGTCACCAGCGGGATCGAGACCGAGCCCATCACCTTCTTGGTGACCCAGGCGAACGCGCCGCGCGGCACCGAGGTGGCGATGGTCGGGATCCGCGCCTCGTGCCAGCCGATGCCGGTGTTGATGATGGTCGCGCCGGCCGCCTCGATCGCCTGCGCGAGCTGGACCACCTCGGCCAGCGTGGAGCCGCCGGGGACCAGGTCGAGCATCGACAGCCGGTAGATCAGGATGAACTCCGGGCCGACCCGCTCGCGCACCCGCCGGACGATCTCGACCGGGAACCGCATCCGGTTCTCGTACGAGCCGCCCCACTCGTCGGTGCGCTGGTTGGTCTGCGCGGCGATGAACTCGTTGATCAGGTAGCCCTCGGAGCCCATCACCTCGACGCCGTCGTAGCCGGCCAGCTTGGCCAGCTCGGCGCAGCGGACGAAGTCCTCGATGGTCTGCTCGATCTGCTCGGCGGTGAGCTCGTTCGGCACGAACGGGCTGATCGGCGCCTGCACCGGGCTCGGCGCGACCAGCTCGGGGTGGTAGGCGTACCGGCCGAAGTGCAGGATCTGCATCGCGATCCGGCCGCCGGCGGCGTGCACGGCCTCGGTGATCTGCCGGTGCTCGGCGGCCTCCGCCTCGGTGCTGAGCTTCGCGCCGCCGGCCCACGGGCGTCCGGCCTCGTTCGGCGCGATGCCACCGGTGACGATCAGGGCGACGCCGCCGCGCGCGCGGGTGGCGTAGAACTCGGCCATCCGCTCGAAGCCGTCCGGCGCCTCCTCCAGGCCCACGTGCATGGAGCCCATCAGGACCCGGTTGGGCAGGGTGGTGAAGCCCAGGTCGAGCGGGCTCATCAGGTGGGGGTAGGCGCTCATCCGGCAGTCTCCTCGCGCAAGGTGGTTACCGAACGGTAGGGCACGCCGGATCGCTTATGCAACTAGTTGCATTCCACTCCGGTCACGGAGTGGCGAACAGCTCAGCACTGCGGCCACGGAGTGGCGAACGGCTCAGCCGCCGTGCTCCGCGTCGTAGCGGTGCTGCGCCTCCAGGGCCTGCGGCATCCGGTCCTCGACCAGGTTGACCAGCGCCGACAACTGCTCGGCGACCTCGCGACCGAGCTCGGTGAGCCGGTAGTCGACGCGCGGCGGATTGGTCAGCTGCGCGTCGCGGTGCACCATGCCGTCGCGCTCCAGCGCGCTCAGCGTCTGCGACAGCATCTTCTCGCTCACGCCGTCCACCCGGCGGCGCAGCTCGTTGAAGCGGAAGCTGCCGTCCAGCAGCCCGACCAGCGTGAGGCTGCCCCAGGCGTGCGTGACGTCCTTCAGCACGTGCCGGGACGGGCACGCGCGCGCGAAGACGTCGTAGGGCAGGTCCACCGAGGCTTCGGCCAGGGCACCGGACTCGTGATCGGAGGTGGTCTCCGGGATGCGGTCAGTCGCCATAGCGGCATCATACGCGCGCACTGCTCGAAACCACAGCGCCGACTTTTGGACAGCACTGTGCGATGGGTTGCACTGTCGAAACGAAAGTGCTTTCCTTTTCTCATCGCACCACGCCGCAACCCGCACCACTGAGGAGCCCCCTGTGACCAGCCCCGTCGTCTCCGTCGCGTACCACTCCGGCTACGGCCACACCACCGTCATCGCCGAGGCCGTCCGCACCGGCGCCGCAGAGGCCGGCGCGACCGTCCACCTGATCAAGGTCGACGAGATCACCGACGCCCAGTGGGAGCTGCTGGACACATCGGACGCCATCGTGTTCGGCTCGCCGACCTACATGGGCGGCGCCTCCGGTGCCTTCCACACCTTCGCCGAGGCGAGCGCCAAGCGCTGGTTCGGCCGGGCCTGGCAGGACAAGCTCGCGGCCGGCTTCACCAACTCGGCCTCCAAGAGCGGCGACAAGCTCAGCACGCTGCAGTTCCTCACCATCTTCGCGGCGCAGCACGGCATGAACTGGGTGAGCCTGGGCCTGCTGCCCGGCTGGAACTCCTCCACCGCCTCGGAGTTCGACCTCAACCGGCTCGGCTTCTTCCTCGGCGCCGCCGCTCAGAGCAACAACGACCAGGGCGCGGAGGGCGTGCACAAGTCCGACATCGCGACCGCCGAGCACCTCGGCCGCCGGATCACCGAGCAGGCCAAGGTCCAGCTCGCGGGCAAGGCCGCACTGGCGGGCTGACCGCCTACCGAACCGAAGCGGGCCGCCCCTCTTTCGCCGAGGAGCGGCCCGCTTCGTCGATCAGTACCGTTCTTCTAGAACACCACCAGCGAACGCCCGCCGCGCCCGGCGGCCATCCGCTCGAACGCCTCCGGGATCTGCGCGAGCGTGATCCGGTCGGTGATCAGCGCGTCCAGGTCGAGCCGCCCGGCCCGCACGTGCTCGGCGAGCACCGGGATGTCCCGGGCCGGCTCGCTGTCGCCGTACACGCACGCGCTGAGCGTGCGGGCGAAGTAGAAGACCTCCAGCGCGGAGAACGAGACCAGGTCCTCCTTGCCGCCGATCCCGACCACCGTGGTCCGCCCGCCGCGCCGGGTCGAGGACCAGGCGGCCCGGATCGTGCTGCCCCGGCCGACGCACTCGATCGCGTGGTCGGCGCCGTGGTTCCCGGTCAGCTTCCGCACCGTGCGCGGCGTCTGCTCGTCGGCCAGGACGAAGTCGGTGGCGCCGTGGCGGCGCGCCAGCTCCTCCTTCTCCGGGCTGACGTCCACCGCGATGATCGGCCCGGCCCCGGCGATCCGGGCAGCCTGGAGCACCGCGAGGCCGACCCCGCCGAGGCCGAAGACGACCACCGACTCGCCGGCCCGGACCCGTGCGCTGTGGTGCACCGCGCCGTAGCCGGTCAGCACCGCGCAGCCGAGCAGCGCGGCCGAGGCCAGCGGGATGCCGTCCGGCAGCGGCAGCAGCGCGCGCTCGCTCACCAGCGTCTCCTCGGCGAACGCGGCCACGCCGAGGCCGGGGTAGACGCCGGTGCCGTCGGCGAGCGTGCCGTAGACCTCGGTGGCGGCCGTGCCCGAGTTCTCGCAGAGCCACGGTTCGCCGATCGCGCACAGGTGGCAATGGCCGCAGGCGGGAGCCCAGTTGAGCACCACCTGGTCGCCGGGCCGGACCGTTTCGACTCCCTCGCCGACCGCGAGCACGGTGCCCGCGCCCTCGTGCCCGAGCACCACCGGCAGGTTGGCGCGCAGCACGCCGGTGGCCAGCGACAGGTCGGAGTGGCAGACGCCGGCGGCGGCCAGCTTCACCCGGACCTGGCCGGGCCCGGGGTCGGGCAGCTCGATCTCGGTGAGCTCCAGCGGGGCCCCGGTGGCGGTGAGCAGGGCAGCGCGAACCATCATGAATTCCTAACAGTCAACGGTTGTCGGTCGGCGGGGGTTCAACTGGTCTAGAGCTGGAGGGACTTCGACTGCAGGAACTCCTCCAGCCCGTGCCGGCCGAGTTCGCGTCCGACCCCCGAGGCCTTGAAACCGCCGAACGGCGCGAGCGGGTTGAACCGCCCGCCGTTGATGTGCACCTGGCCGGTGTCCAGCCGGCGGGCGAAGGCGACCGCCGTCTCCTCGTCCGCCGCCCAGACGCCGCCGGCCAGCCCGTACGCGGTGCCGTTCGCGATCTCCAGCGCGTGTTCCTCGTCCCGGTAGGCGAGGATCGAGAGCACCGGGCCGAAGATCTCCTCCTGGGCCACGGTCATCTCCGGCGTGACGTCCGCCAGCACGGTCGGCTGCACGTAGTAGCCGCGGTCGAGTCCGGCCGGCGCGTCGAGGCCACCGGCCACCAGCCGGGCGCCCTGCTCCAGACCGCCGGCGATGTACCCGCGCACCCGCTCGCGCTGCTTGGCGCTGACCACCGGGCCGAGCCGGGTGCCGGGTGCCTGCGGGTCGCCCGGCCGGTACTTCGCGGTGCCCGCGGCGGCCAGTTCGACGGCCTCCTCGTACTGGTCCTCGTGCACCAGCAGCCGGGTCCAGGCCGTGCAGGTCTGGCCGGAGTTCGCGAAGACGTTGGCCAGGTTGACGTTGACCGCGCGGGCCAGGTCGGCGCCGGGCAGCACCACGTTCGCCGACTTGCCGCCGAGCTCCAGCGCGACCCTCTTGATCCCGCGCCCGGCGGCCTCGCCGATCGAGCGGCCGACCGCCGTCGAGCCGGTGAAGGAGACCAGGTCCACCCCGGGGTGCTCGGCCAGCGCGGCGCCGGCCACCGTCCCGATGCCGGTGACCAGGTTGAAGACGCCGGCCGGGAGGCCGGCCTCGTGCACCAGCTCGGCGAAGAGCCGGGCCACCAGTGGGGTGTCCTCGGCGGGCTTGAGCACGACCGTGCAGCCGGCCGCGAGGGCCGGGACGACCTTGGCGACGATCTGGTGCAGCGGGTAGTTCCACGGCGTGATCGCGCCGACCACGCCGGCCGGCTCGGCGAAGACCCGGGAGTTGCCGACCTTCTCCTCGAACGGGTACTCGGCCAGGATCTCCAGGTAGGAGGAGGCGACCGCGAGCGGCAGCCCGGCCTGCACATTGAGCGCGAAGTCGAGCGGGCTGCCCTGCTCGGCGCTGATCGTCTCGGCGATCCGCTGCTGCCCGGCCGCCAGGCCGTCCCGCAGCCGGGTCAGCGCGGCCAGCCGTTCCTCGCGGCTGCTCGCGCCCCAGCCACGCGCGGCCGCGCGGGCGGCGGCCACCGCGGCGGCCACGTCGGCGGCGGTGCCGGCCGGGACGGTCGCGATCGGCTGCTCGGTGGCCGGATTCAGCACCTCCAGCGAGCCGCCGCCCAGGGTGGGCTGCCAGCGACCGCCGATGTACTGGTCCGCATGCTGCTGCACGGGCAGATCCTCTCCTCGCACGACTCACGACCCCGGGGCGTCGACCGGTTCACCATCGGTGTCAGTCAACGCCCCGGGGCGGTTGCCGCGCAAGCATGCCCGGTGGTTACTCGGGCGTGACGTACGCCCCCGAGATGCCGCCGTCCACCAGGAACGTGTTGGCGGTCATGAACGAGGAGTCGTCGCTGGCCAGGAAGGCGACCGCGGCGGCGATCTCGGTCGGCTCGGCGAACCGGCCGAGCGGGATGTGCACCAGGCGGCGGGCGGCCCGCTCCGGGTCCTTCGCGAACAGCTCCTGAAGCAGCGGCGTGTTCACCGGGCCCGGGCAGAGCGCGTTGACCCGGATGCCCTCGCGGGCGAACTGCACGCCGAGCTCGCGCGACATCGCCAGCACTCCGCCCTTGGAGGCGCTGTAGGAGATCTGCGAGGTCGCCGCGCCCATCACCGCCACGAACGAGGCGGTGTTGATGATCGAGCCCTTGCCCTGGCGCTGCATGTGCGGGATCGCGTACTTGCAGCAGAGGTAGACGCTGGTCAGGTTGACGTCCTGGACCCGCTTCCATGCCTCCAGCCCGGTGGTCAGGATCGAGTCGTCCTCGGGCGGCGAGATGCCGGCGTTGTTGAACGTGATGTCCAGGCTGCCGTAGGTGTCCACGGCGGTCTGGTACATCTCGCGCACCGCGTCCTCGTCGGTGACGTCGGCCTTGATGAACAGGCCGCCGACCTCGTCGGCCGCGGCCTTGCCCGAGGCCTCGTCCAGGTCCACGCAGACGACCTTGGCACCCTCGGCGGCGAACCGCCGCGCGGTGGCCAGGCCGATGCCGCTACCCGCACCGGTGATGACGGCCACCCGGCCGTCGAGGCGCTTGGTCATAGTGCTCATTCCTCCGTGGAGATGAAGACGTTCTTGGTTTCGGTGAAGGCGTTGAGGGCGTCCGGGCCGAGCTCACGGCCCAGGCCGGACTGCTTGAACCCGCCGAACGGGGTCGAGTAGCGCACCGAGGAGTGCGAGTTGACCGACAGGTTGCCGGCCTCCACACCGCGCGCCATCCGCAGCCCGCGCCCGAGGTCCCTGGTCCAGATCGAGCCGGACAGGCCGTACTCGCCGGAGTTCGCGATCCGCAGCGCGTCCTGCTCGTCGCGGAACGGGACGACGGCGACGACCGGGCCGAAGATCTCCTCGGTGAAGACCCGGGAGTCCTGGTCCACCGGCGCCAGCACGGTGGGCGGGAACCAGAAGCCCTTGCCCTCGGGGGCGGCGCCCTGCAGGTGGATCGAGACGTCCTCGGTCAGGTAGGACGCGACCCGGGCCCGGTGCGCGGCCGAGATCAGCGGACCCATCTCGGTCTTCTCGTCGCGCGGGTCGCCGACCTTGACGCCCAGCACGGCGGGCTCCAGCAGCGCGAGGAACTCGTCCAGCACGCTCTCCTGGACCAGGATCCGCGAGCGGGCGCAGCAGTCCTGCCCGGCGTTGTCGAAGACGGCGTACGGCGCGGTCGCGGCGGCCTTGGCGAGGTCGGCGTCGGCGAAGACGATGTTCGCGCTCTTGCCGCCGAGCTCCAGCGTCACCGGCTTGACCTGCTCGGCGCAGCCGGCCGCGATCTCCTTGCCGACCCGGGTGGAGCCGGTGAAGACCACCTTGCGCACGTCCGGGTGGGTGACGAAGCGCCGGCCGACCACCGGGCCGTAGCCGGGCAGCACCTGCAGGACGCCCTCCGGCAGCCCCGCCTGCAGGGCCAGTTCGGCGAGCCGCAGCGCGGTCAGCGGGGTCAGCTCGGCCGGCTTGAGCACCACGGTGTTGCCGGCCGCGAGCGCCGGGGCCAGCGCCCAGGCGGCGATCGGCAGCGGGAAGTTCCACGGGACGATCACGCCGACCACGCCCAGCGGCTCCTGGAACGTGACGTCGATGCCGCCGGCCACCGGGATCTGCCGGCCGAACAGCCGCTCGGGCGCGGCGGAGTAGTACTCCAGCACGTCCCGCGCGTTGCCGGCCTCCCAACGGGCGTTGCCGATCGTGTGGCCGGCGTTCGCGACCTCCAGCCAGGCCAGCTCCTCGCGCGCGGCGTCCACGGCGGCGGCGAAGGCCCGCAGCAGCCGGGCCCGGTCGGCCGGGCTGACCCGGCGCCAGCTCTCGAACGCGGCCTTGGCCCGCGCGATCGCGGCGTCGGTCTCGGCCAGGCCGGCCATCGCCACCGTCTCGATGACCTCCTCGGTGGCCGGGTTGACCACCTCGAAGGAGGTCTGATCTTCAGTCACTTCTCTTTCTCCTCAGTCGAGTTGACTGCACTGACGAACGCCTCGAAGAGCCGCGGGTCGGCCGGGTCGGCCTCCGGGTGCCACTGCACGCCGAGTGCGAACCGGGCGCCGTCGACCTCCATGGCCTCCACCGTCCCGTCGGCGCTCCAGGCCACCGGGGTGAGCCCGGCGCCGATCCGGTCCACCGCCTGGTGGTGGTAGCAGAGCACCTCGCTGCGCTCCCCGAGGATCCGGTCGAGCCGGCTGCCCGGCTCGATCCGCACCTCGCGGCGGTGGAAGGTGGCGGGCGCCACCTGATGGGTCTCGTCGCCGGTGCGTTCGGGCAGGTGCTGGACCAGGTCGCCGCCGAGCAGCACGTTGAGCACCTGGAGGCCCCGGCAGACGCCGAGCACCGGCAGGTCCTGCTCCAGCGCCTCGGCCAGCAGCGTGAACTCCCAGGAGTCGCGCAGCTCGTGCGGAGCCCCGGTGCGCGGGTGCGGCAGCGCCGCGTAGCGGCCGGGGGCGACGTCCGGGCCGCCGGCCACCACCAGGCCGTCGAGCCTGGCCAGCAGTGCGCGGGCCACGGTGGAGTCGGCCGGCTGCGGCGGCAGCAGCACCGGCACCGCGCCGGCTGCCGTCACCGCGTCCACGTACAACTGCGAGATCAGTGCGGCCGGTTGCGACCAGACGCCCCAACTCGCCTGCTCCAGATAGCTGGTGATGCCGACCAGCGGTGCGACGGTCACAGCCGCTCGAATCCGCGCCGGCGCTCCCAGTCGGTCACCGCCGCCTCGAAGGCGGAGAGTTCGACCCGGCCGGCGTGCGTGTAGTGGCGCACGACGTCCTTGCCGAAGGCCAGCGCGGCGACCTCGCTGCGCTCGAAGGCGTCCACCGCGTCGCGCAGCGTGGCGGGCACCCGGGGTGCGTCGGAGGCGTACGCGTTGCCGGTGAACTCCGGCTCCAGCTCGAGCTCCTGCTCGATCCCGTGCAGGCCGGCCGCGATCAGCGCGGCGACCGCGAGGTACGGGTTGACGTCACCGCCGGGCACCCGGTTCTCGAACCGCAGCGAGGGGCCGTGGCCGACCACCCGCAGCGCACAGGTCCGGTTGTCGCGACCCCAGGCGATCGCGGTCGGCGCGAAACTGCCCGGCACGTACCGCTTGTAGGAGTTGACGGTCGGCGCCAGCAGCAGCGAGAACTCCGCCAGGCAGGCGAGCTGACCGGCCAGGAAGTGCTCCATCGTCTTCGAGAAGCCGTTCGGCCCCTCCCCCGCCATCACCGGCGCGCCCGCGGCGTCGCGCAGACTCAGGTGGATGTGGCAGGAATTGCCCTCCCGCTCGTTGTACTTCGCCATGAAGGTGAGGCTGACGCCGTCCTGCGCGGCGATCTCCTTCGCGCCGGTCTTGTACACCGAGTGGTCGTCGCAGGTCTGCAGCGCCGTCGAGTACTTGAACGCGATCTCGTGCTGGCCCAGGTTGCACTCGCCCTTGGCCGACTCGACGGTCAGCCCGGCACCGGCCATCTCGTTGCGCAGCCGGCGCAGCAGCGGCTCGACCCGGGAGGTGCCGAGGATCGAGTAGTCCACGTTGTACTGGTTGACCGGGGTCAGCTGCTGGTAGTTCTTGTCCCAGGCCTGCTCATAGCTGTCCTTGAAGACGATGAACTCCAGCTCGGTGCCCACGTAGGCCTGCCAGCCGTAGCCGGCGAGCCGGTCCAGCTGGCGGCGCAGGATCTGCCGCGGCGAGGCGGCGACCGGCGTGCCGTCGTGCTGCGCCACGTCGCACTGCACCATCACGGTGGCCGGGTGCCAGGGGATCATCCGCAGCGTGCTCAGGTCGGGGATGAACACGAAGTCGCCGTAGCCGGTCTCCCAGGAGGAGTTCTCGTAGCCGTCCACGGTGTTCATGTCGATGTCCACGGCGAGCAGGTAGCCGCAGCCCTCGGCGGCGTGCGGAACCACGTCGCTGAGGAAGTAGTCGGCGGCCAGCCGCTTGCCCTGCAAGCGGCCCTGCATGTCGGTCATGGCGAGCACGACGGTGTCGATGCTGCCGTCGGCGACGCTTGCGCGGAGCTGATCCAGCGTCAGCCGGGCGCCACTCATCGAATCTCCTCCATGGTGGTAGCGGGGGCGGTGTCCTGGATGCGCGGACCGGTGAACCAGCGCCGCGCGGAGAGCAGCCACCAGAGGCCGGCGAAGCCGAGCACCACCAGGACCGCCACCGAGGTGTAGTTGAAGTTCTTCGCGGTGATCGGGCTGACCGTCGGCAGCATGAAGAGCACGGTGATCAGTGCCGTCCAGGCCACCGCCACGATGCCGATCGGCCGGCTCCAGCGGCCCAGGTGCCAGGGGCCGCGCTGGAATCCGTCACCCTGGCGCAGCCTGAGGTAGACCGGGATCACGTAAGCGAGGTAGAGGCCGATCACCGAGACCGAGGTGACGGCGGCGAACGCGGTGGAGTTCCACAGCGCCGGCAGGCCGAGCAGGAACGCCCCGCCGGTGGCCAGCCAGATCGCGTTGTTCGGGGTCTGGGTGCGCGGTGCGATCCGGTGCCAGAGCTTGCTGCCGGGCAGCGCGCCGTCCCGCGAGAAGGCGTAGATCATCCGGGAGTTGGCGGTGACCGAGGCCATCCCGCAGAAGAACTGCGCGCCGATCACGATGAGCAGCAGCAGCTTGGCGCCGGTCGCGCCGATCGCGTCGAGGAAGATCTGCGCCGGCGGCACGCCGGTCGCGGTGTTCAGCTCCCCGTCGTAGTTCTGGATCGCGAAGGTCATGCCGAGCAGCAGGATCCAGCCGGCCACCAGCGAGACCAGGATCGAGTTGACGATGCCGCGCGGGCCCGAGCGGGCCGCGTCCTGGGTCTCCTCGGTCATGTGCGCCGAGGCGTCGTAGCCGGTGAGCGTGTACTGCGCGAGCAGCAGGCCGAGCAGCGCGACGTAGAAGGAACTGTGGAAGCCGGTCTCGTTGACGAACTTGCCGAAGACGACCGAGGCCGAGGTGTGGTGGGCGGGCACCAGCACCAGCGCGCCGACGATGACCAGCACGCCGACCAGGTGCCACCAGACGCTGACCGTGTTGAAGATCGCGACCAGTCGCACGCCCAGCGCGTTCAGCAGGCCGTGCAGCAGCAGGATCACCGCGAAGATCTCGACCGTGTGCGCCGGGGTGGCGGCGAAGCCCCACTGGAGGTCCAGCAGTGCGTTGGTGAAGCTCGCGGCGCCGTAGTCGACGCTCGCGGTGACGGCCACCTGGCCGAGGAAGTTGAACCAGCCGGTGAACCAGCTCGCGGCCGGGGCATGGACGCGTGCCAGCTTGGCGGACCAGTAGTACAGGCCGCCCGCGGTCGGGTAGGCGGAGCAGATCTCGGCCATGGCGAGGCCGACGAAGAGCGTCATCACGCCGACCACCGGCCAGCCCCAGGTGATCAGCGCCGGACCGCCGGTCGCCATGCCGAAGCCGTAGAGGGTGAGACAGCCGGAGAGGATGGAGACGATCGAGAAGGAGACGGCGAAGTTGGAGAAGCCGGAGAGCGAACGGGCCAGTTCCTGGGTGTAGCCGAGTTCGCGCAGCCGCTGCTCGTCGGCGGAGACGGCGCCGGCGGTGGTGTCGGCGATCGCAACATCGGCGGTCGCCGTCGGCAACAGTGGTCTGTCAGGCTGGTCGACGGGTGAGGTTTCAGGAGACATGCGCACCCCTTGGGGGTTCGGTGGGGGAGTCCGAAATGTGCGCCCACAGCGTTGTGGCGGCCAATGGACCGGAACCAGACCTTTGGCGTAGTGCGCATGGTTCACCCTCCGCCAGCACCGCGTCAAGAGGTCAGCCCCGGACGGAAGCTCACAGGTCACCGGGGCTCGCACCTGGGTACGATTCGCCTCGTGGACCTCATTGGCGACCGCGACCCGCGGATGGACTGGCAGGGCGGTGCGATCTTCCGCCCCGTCCGGACCGGCAACGCCTTCGAGGAGACGGTCGAGCGGATCCTCGAGGCGGTCAAGCTCGGCGTCTTCGGCTACGGCGACCGGCTGCCGGCCGAGCGCGAGCTGGCCACCCGGCTCGGCATCAGCCGCGAGACGCTGCGCGAGGCGATCCGCTCGCTCCAGGAGGCCGGCTGCGTGGAGTCGCGCCGCGGCCGCTACGGCGGCACCTTCGTCACCTACCGGCTGCCGCCGCCGTCACTCGGCGAACTGCGCCGCGCCGTCCAGGACATGGGCGCGGAGCTGGAGGACGCGCTGACCTACCGGATGGTGCTGGAGACCGGCGCCTCCGAACAGGCCGCCCGGCGGGAGCTGACCGAGGATCAGTGTGACTACCTGGCACGGCGGTTGGCCGATCTGGAGGGCGCCGACGCGGACGCCTACCGCCGGCTCGACTCGCGCTTCCACCTGGCGATCGCCGAGTTGACCGGCTCGCACTCGCTGGCGGCCGGCGTCGCCGAGAGCCGGATGCGGCTGAACGACCTGCTGAACGCGATACCCATGCTGGAACGCAACATCGAGCACGCCTCCCAGCAGCACCGGGCGATGGTCGAGGCGATCCTCACCGGGGACGTCGAATCGGCCCGCCGCTTCACCGAGGAGCACCTGGAAGCGACCGCCGCGCTGCTGCGCGGGTTCCTCGGCTGAGGCCGCCCCGCAGCCCCACACGGGCGGGTGTCACCCCAGCTGGCTGTTGCCCCAGCGCAGCGACGGATGCATCGGCCGGTTCGGCGCCGTGCTGACGGTCGGGTTGTCCGACTTCGAGTCCGAGGAGTTGTTCCAGAACGAGTTCCCCACGTCACTGCCCAGGCCCAGCACCAGGAAGAGCACCACCAGGCCCTTGCCCCACCCGCTGAGCACCAGCGGCCGGGTCGCCGAGTACCGCTCGCCGGCGGCCACCGCCTCGCCGTCGCCGAACAGCCGCTTGGGGTACGCCGAGGTCAGCAGCAGCCCGTACGCCGTGAGCCGCATCCGGAACCGGACCGCGGCCGCCGTCGCCTCGAAGACCGGCCGCGGCATCCGCCCGGCGATCAGCACGATCAGCCAGAGCACGAAGGCGGCGACGAGCCAGCCCGTGTAGAGCAGGCCGCTGATGATCCCGGCCGGGATCATCAGGATCAGCCGGAAGAAGACCGCCAGCCGGTTCAGCCGGTCGGGCCGCACCTCGATCCGCACCGGGTACTGCACCGGGTACTGCGCCCCGCCGTGGCCCTGCCCCGGCTCCTGGGCCGCCGGCCAGAGCGCGAACGGCGGATAGTCCTCGACGAGCAGCGTCGCGTACGCCGTCACCCGGCTCTCGTAGCCCACGTACGCGGTCAGGAAGCGCGCGATCGACTCGGGCAGCCTCGCCGTGAAGAGCGCGGCGAACCAGCCGACGATCACCACGAAGAACGCCGCGATCGAGAGCACCCAGAGCACGATGGCCTGCGGGATCACCAGCAGCCACCGCAGCAGCACGGTCCACCGCCGCTGGCTCGCCGGCTCCATGACGTCCAGCACCGGCAGGAACTCCGGCGGCCCGGCCGCCACCGGCATCGCCCAACCGCCCTGCACCTGCGCCATCGTGCGCTCCTCTGCCCTCGGCCCTTTGACCTCGGCCCTCGGCCCTCGGCCCGAACCCGGTCGGTCGCTGCCTGTCACGTTGGCAGCCCTGCACCGATCGGGCATCCGCACGCGTCCGGACGTGTCACCGGAGCAGCGCAGTGAAACCGGGCATCCGATGTAATTGGACTCTGAGATGCCAATCTGACTAGAGTCGTCAACGTGCGACTGACCAAGGGAACGGACATCGCCCTGCGGATCGCCATGCGACTGGCGGTCCTGGAGGGCCAGAACCCGACCACCCGCGAGGTGGCCGCGGCCGTGGACGTGCCGTACACCCACGCCGCGAAGGTGGTGAGCCGGCTCCAGCACCTGGGGGTGGTGGAGGCCCGGCGCGGCAACGGTGGCGGACTGGTGCTCACCCAGGCCGGACGGACCGGCTCGCTCGGCGGGCTGGTCCGGGAGCTGGAGGGAGTCGGCGACCCCGTCGGCTGCGAGGACGACCCGCCGTGTCCACTGCGGGCCGCCTGCCGGCTGCGCGGGGCACTGCGAGGCGCCCAGGAGGCGTTCTACGCCTCGCTCGACCCGCTCTCGATCCAGGACCTGGTGGCCCCGCCCACCGGCCCGATCCTGCTCGCACTGAGTCCGCGCCCGGCGGACTGAATCCGCGATCCTGCGCCCGCACCCTCACGCGGGCGCATTCGCACCCTTTCAAATGCGAAGATCATCTACCAGTTTGGAGTTGCCCGATGCTGTCCGAGAAGGCGCTGGAGACCGTCCGCACGACCCTTCCCGTGGTCGGCGGCGCGATCGGGGAGATCTCCCCGCTCTTCTACCGCAAGCTCTTCGCCGCCCACCCCGAGCTGCTGCGCGACCTCTTCAACCGGGGCAACCAGGCGAACGGCAGCCAGCAGCAGGCCCTGGCCGGCTCGATCGCCGCGTTCGCCACCCTGCTGGTCGAGCGCCCGGACGTCCGCCCCGACGCGATGCTGGCCCGGATCGCGCACAAGCACGTCTCGCTCGGCATCCGGCCCGAGCAGTACCACGTCGTCCAGGAGCACCTGTTCGCCGCGATCGTCGAGGTGCTCGGCGAGGCGGTGACCCCCGAGGTCGCCGCCGCCTGGGACGAGGTCTTCTGGCTGATGGCCAACGCGCTGATCGCCATCGAGGCCGACCTCTACGGGCAGGGCGACAACCCGGACGGTCAGGTCTGGCGCGACTACCGGGTGACCGGTCGGGTGACGGAGGCCGAGGACGTCGTCTCCTTCCTGGTCGCCCCCGCGGACGGCGCGCCGCTGCCCGCCCGGCGCCCCGGCCAGTACGTCTCGGTCCAGGTCGAACTGCCGGACGGCGCACGGCAGATACGGCAGTACAGCCTCTCCGGCGAGAGCGACGGCGAGCTGCGGTTCACCGTCAAGCGGGTCGCCGGCACCCCGCTCGGCGAGGTCTCCAACCACCTGCACGAGCACGCCGGGGTGGGCACCCCGCTGTGGATCAGCGCCCCGGCCGGCGACGTGCACCTCGACGAGAGCACCGACTCCCCCGTGCTGCTGGTCTCGGCCGGCATCGGCTGCACCCCGATGATCGGCATGCTCTGGCAGCTCGCCGAGACCGGTGCCACCCGCCGGGTGGTCTCGGTGCACGCCGACCGTAGCCCCGCCGCGCACGCGTTCCGCGCCGAACTCGACCAGCTCACCCGGAAGTTGCCCTCGGCCACCGCGCACGTCTGGTACGAGCGGCCGGAGGCCGGCTGGCCCGCCGAGCGCACCGGCCGGCTCGACCTCGCCGCCCTCGCCGGCTCCGGGGAGCTACCGGCCGACGCCACCGCCTACCTCTGCGGCCCGCTCCCGTTCCTGCGCGCCGCCCGCAGCCAGCTGCTCGCCGCCGGGCTGCCCGCGTCCGCGATCCACTACGAGGTCTTCGGGCCGGACCTCTGGCTCGGCCAGGACTGACCCCACACGGCGCGGAGCCGACTGCTCGCCGACTGCTCGTCAGCTGCTCGTCAGCTGCGCAGGATGCCGCCGACGATCGAGCCGAGGCCGACACCCTCGGCGCCGGCCGTCGCGGCATCCCGGGCCAGGTACGGCTCGAGCGCGTGCGCCAGGTTGGGCAGCGGCATGCTCTGCAGCCAGATCTCGCCGGGCCCGGTCAGCGCGACCAGGTGGTAGCCGTCGCCACCGAAGATCTTGTTCGCGATGCCGGGCACGGTGGTGATGGAGAACCGCACCTGCTCCTCGAACATCCCGACGTGGCCGGGGTGGACGAGCATGGTCTGACCGGGCGCCAGGCTGTACCGGGTGAGCTCGCCGGAGAGCTCGACCCAGGCCCGGCCCTGGCCCTCCAGCCGCTGCAGCACGAAGCCGTCGCCGCCCCACAGGCCACCGCGGAACGACTGCTGGAGCGCGACGGTCGGCGCGACGCCGGGCGTGCCGCAGACCCAGCCGTGCCGGTGTACGAGCATGCTGCGGCCGGGCGCGATGTCCACCGGCACGATGTGTCCGGGCACCTTCGCGGCGAAGGCCACCAGGCCGGCGCCGCCGTGCGCCTGGTACTGGGTCAGGAAGATCCCGCCGCCGCCGACCGCCCGCTTGAGCGTGCCGAGCAGCCCGCCGCCCCGCTGGCCGCCGGCGTTCGTGGTCTGGGACATCTGCACGTTCGCGGACATCCACGACAGCTCACCGTGCGCGGAGACCACGCTCTCGCCCGCACCCAGCTGGATCTCCAGCACCGGCAGCGTGCTGCCCTTGATATCGGCCTGCATGTCGGCACTCCCCCCGGCCGGGCCCAGCCGGCCGCCTCGCTCGCGGCATCTCCGCTGACCGTCATTGTGCCCGCGATCGGCGCTGTTCAGAACTCCGTCCGTGTCACGGAAACGCTCCTGCTCTGTCACAACGCCGCCCGGCCTCGCAGCGGATCGTCAGCCCTCGACCGCCTCGCGGACCCGGCGGGACGGCGCGAAGGCGTAGAGGTCCAGCACGCCCGGCGGGTCGGCCAGGCCCGGGCCGCCCGCGGCGACCCACTCGGTGATGTCCCGCGAGGCCTCCGGGTCGTTCACCTGACCCAGCCAGACCGGGCGGCCGCCGGCCCGGCGACCCTCCGCCGAGGGCTGTATGACGATCACATTCGCGCGCTCGCAGGCGTCGAGGCACCCGACCGGGCGCACCTCGGCCACCCCGGCGAGTGCCTGCCGCAGGCCCGTGAACTGCGCCGCGTGGTCGAGCCCCGGCACCTTCGGCGTACCGCAGCAGCAGCCCCGGCAGACCGTCACCGTGCAGCGCGGCACCCCCTCGCCCGCCGCCCCGCCCTTGCGCCCGCCTCGCCGGCTCATCGCTCCCCTTCCCTCGTCCTTGTCACCTGCACCGCCGCATGGACCGCCGCACCACCGGCACGCTGCCAGGCGGCCTCGCGCAGCAGCCGCAGACCGTTCAGTCCGACGATCACCGTCGATCCCTCGTGCCCCAGCACTCCCAGCGGCAGCGGCAGGTGCCCGGCGAGATCCCAGACCACCAGGCCGGTGACGAAGAACGCCGCGATCACCAGATTCTGCACCACCAGCGCCCGGGCCCGCCTGGACAGGGCCAGCACCCGGGGCACGGTGGCCAGCTCGTCGCGCACGATCACCGCGTCCGCCGTCTCCAGTGCCAGGTCCGACCCGGCCCGGCCCATCGCGATCCCGATGTGTGCGGCGGCCAGCGCCGGCGCGTCGTTGACACCGTCACCAATCACCAGCACCCGGCGCCCGGCCTGCTCGCACTCGCGCACGGCGGCCACCTTGTCGGCGGGGAGCAGCCCGGCCCGGACGTCGGTGATGCCGACTTCCGCCGCGATCCGAACAGCGGCGGACGGGTTGTCACCGGTCAGCAGGATCGGCACCGCGCCGGTGAGGGCGCCGAGCGCGGCCACCGTGCCGACCGCGTCCGGCCGCAGGCGGTCGGCGATGCCGAGCACCCCGACCGGGACGCCGTCGCGGACCACCAGCACCGCCGTCAGCCCGTCGCGCTCCAGCTCCGCCACGGCGCGATCGGCGGCAGCGGCCGTCACGGCATCCGCACCGATCGCCGCACCGGCCCGGTGGCCGGCCGGAAGGCGCTGCGGCGCGCCCACCTCCACCCACTGCCCCGCGACCAGCGCGCCGACCCCGACCCCGGGCGTGGCCGCGAACTCCTCGGCCGCCCCGAGCGGCAGGCCGCGGGAGCGGGCGGCGCCGACCACCGCGCGGCCCAGCGGGTGCTCGCTCGGGTGCTCGGCGGCGGCTGCCAGGGCCAGCAGCCCGTCCTCGTCCAGGCCCGAGCCGGCCAGCGGCCGGATGCCGGTGACCTGCGGCACGCCCTCGGTCAGCGTGCCGGTCTTGTCCAGCGCGACCGCGTCCACCTGCCCGATCCGCTCCATCACGACGGCGGACTTGACCAGCACGCCGTGCCGCCCCGCGTTCGCGATCGCGCTGAGCAGCGGCGGCATGGTCGCCAGCACGACGGCGCACGGCGAAGCCACGATCATGAACGTCATCGCGCGCAGCAGCGATCCGCTCACACCGGCGCCGAAGGCGAGCGGCACGGCGAAGACGGCGAGCGTCGCGGCGACCATGCCGAGCGAGTAGCGCTGCTCGATCTTCTCGATGAAGAGCTGGGTGGGCGCCTTGGTCTCGGACGCCTCCTCGACCAGCTGCACGATCCGGGCGATCACCGAGTCGGCGGCGTCCCGCTCGACGGTCACCCGCAGCGCGCCCGTCCCGTTCAGCGTGCCGGCGAAGACCTCGTCCCCCGGCCCCTTGGCGACCGGCAGCGGCTCGCCGGTGATCGTCGCCTGGTCCACGTCGCTCACGCCGGCCAGGACTCGTCCGTCCGCACCGATCCGCTCGCCGGGCCGGATCAGGATCGTGTCGCCGACCGCCAGCTCGGCCGTCGCGACCGTCTCCTCACCGCCGTCGGCGGTGGCGGTGGCGGTGGCGGCGCTCAGGCGGGTGGCAGTGGCGGGCGCCAGGTCGAGCAGCCCGCGCACCGAGTCGGCGGTCCGCGCGGTGGCCACCGCCTCCAGCGCACCGGAGGTGGCGAAGATGACGATCAGCAGCCCACCGTCCATCACCTGACCGATCCCGGCGGCGCCGAGCGCGGCCACGATCATCAGCAGGTCGACGTCCAGCGTCTTCTCGCGCAGCGCCTGAAGGCCCGCCCAGCCCGGCTCCCAGCCGCCGGCCGCGTAGGCGAGCGCGTAGAGCGGGCCCCAGGCCCAGGCGGTACCGCCGGTCAGCTGGAGGGCGAGTGCGATCAGGAAGAACGCGGTCGCGGCCGCGGCCCAGCGGACCTCGGGCAGCGCGAACGCCCGGGTCCGCCGCCGAGGTGCGGCGAGAGCGGCGGTGGCGGCCGCGCCAGTGGCGTCGGCTGCCGGGCGCGTGGTGAGCAGGGAGGTCATGAGACCTCACCTTACAGGAATACATGAACAGCTCTTCATTCGTCATCAGTATGATGGACGCCATGGGTCATGGAGCCGTTACGCGCACCGGCGGGCACACCGCCGAGGACACCAAGAGCGTCGAGACCGCCGAGCGCGGGAGCGTTCCGCCGGCCCGGCTGGACGCCGGCAACGCGAGCAGCGTCGCCACCACGCTCCAGGCCCTGGCCACGCCGTCCCGCCTGCTGATCCTGGCCCGCCTGCGCGAGGGGCCCTGCGCCGCCACGGAACTCGCCAACGCGGTCGGGATGGAGCAGTCCGCCTGCTCGCACCAGCTGCGGCTGCTGCGCAATCTGGGCCTCGTGGTCGGCCGGCGCAACGGGCGCTCGATCGTCTACGCACTCTACGACGACCACGTGTCCGCGCTGCTCGACCAGGCCGTCTACCACACCGAGCACCTGCGCCTCGGGCTCGCGGACCCCACCGAGGACTGACCCCCGTGCCCGCCGGTTCGCGGCGGGCCGGCCACGGGTCAGCAGCGGCTCAGCCGCGGCGCCGGCGCCCCTTGCGCACCCGGCTCCAGAACCACCCGGCCGGTGGCTGGTCGGAGCGCCACGGCTCCGGCTGCGGCGGCTCCCGGCGCCACCGCGCGGTCAGCATCCGGGCCCGGCCGGACGCCTCGGCGACCGGCGCCGAACGAACGAAGTCCTCGTCCAGCACGACGTCGTCCCAGTCACCCGACTCGTCCGCGCCGCCCTCGGGCGGCGTCCCCACACTGCCCATCGACGCTGCACCCGCCTTCCGTTCCGTGCCGGTACCTTCCCCTCTGCCAACGTACGACCCCGCCACCCGGTGCCCGGAGCCCCGGGCGGCGATCGACGGGCGAACGGGTGAACGGGCGACGGGCCCGCGGGATGACCCGCGAGCCCGTCGGCGTCCTGCCACTCCCCCGCCTGCTACAGCTGCTCGAACTGCCCGCGGCTCGCCTCGATCCACGACAGCACGCCCTGCGCGCCGACGCCCCGGGCGATCTGCGCGGCCTCGTCCAGCAGCGCCCGGCCGCGCTCGCGGTCCCCGTGCCTCAACTCCCACTCGGCGAGCGCGTGCTTGCCGGCGGCGACCCCGGCCGTGAACCCCAACTCCTCACGCAGGCTCACCGATTGCTCGAAGCGCTCGCGGGCCAGCGCGAGCTCCCCGGCCTCCGCGTCGCCGAACGCGAGGTGCCGCACGGCGTACGAGAGCGTGAGTTTGTCGCCGAAGCCGTCGGCGAGCGCGGCGGACTCCTCGAAGTACCGCCGCGCCGCCGCACCGTCGCCACGCACCACCTGGTGGCACGCGCCCACCCAGAACAACGCCTCCGCCTCGCCCCGGACGTCACCCACCGAACGGAACAGCCCGACCGCCCGCTCCAGCGCCGCGAGATGCTGCGGCCGCTCCTGACGGTCGATCAGGAAGCGCGCGTGCAGCACCCGCCCGCGCCCGAGCAGCAGGTCCGCCTCGACTCCGTCCAGCTCCTGGTCCGCGCAGTCCAGCGCCTTGCCGGCGCCACCGAAAACCGCCTGCTCGTACAGCTGGCGAGCCCGTTCGATCCGATCCACTTGCCCCATGTCCTGCACCCCTCCGCCGAGTTCATCGAACAGTTCGAACAAGTCCGAAACTACCGGACGGGGCAAGCGGGATTCTGCCGAGCCCAGCGCAGGTAGCTCAGCGCAGGCGGCCCACCACAGGTAGCTCAGCGCAGGCGGCGCAGCGCCTCGCGCGTGAGTGCGGCGAGGTCGGGGTAGCCGTCGACCGCCATGGTCAGGTCCGCCTCGGCCAGGACCGAGCGCAGGACGTGCACGATGCCCTCGGTGCCGCCCAGCGCGAGGCCGTAGGCGTACGGGCGGCCGATACCGACCGCGCTGGCGCCCAGGGCGAGGGCCTTGACCGCGTCGGTCCCGCTGCGGACGCCGGAGTCGAACAGGACGGGCAGCTCACCGGCCGCGTCGACGACGGCGGGCAGCGCGTCGAGGGCCGGCAGCCCGCCGTTGGCCTGGCGGCCGCCGTGGTTGGAGCAGTAGATGCCGTCCACGCCGCCGTCCTTGGCGCGGCGCACATCCTCCGGGTGGCAGATGCCCTTCAGGATCAGCGGCAGCGTGGTGAGCGACCGCAGCCAGGGCAGGTCGTCCCAGGTCAGCGGGTTGCCGAAGACCTGCATCCAGCGCAGGACGGCCGCGCCGGGGTCCTCCTGCGGGCTGCGCTCCAGCTGGGAGCGGAAGACCGGGTCGCTGGTGTAGTTGGTCAGGCAGTGGCCGCGCAGCTGGGGGAAGTTGCCGGTCGCCAGGTCCCGCGGGCGCCACCCGGTGACCCAGGTGTCCAGGGTGACCACGATGCCCTTGAACCCGGCCGCCTCGGCGCGCCGCACCAGGCTCTCGGCGAGGTCCCGGTCGGTCGGGGTGTAGAGCTGGAAGAAGCCCGGGGTCGCGCCGAACTGCGCGGCCACCTCCTCCATCGGGTCCACGGACAGGGTCGAGGCGATCATCGGGACCCCGGTGCGCGCGGCGGCCCGTGCCGTGGCGAGGTCGCCGTGCCCGTCCTGGGCGCACAGGCCGATGACCCCGACCGGCGCCATGAACAGCGGCGTCGGCAGCCGTATCCCGAACAGCTCGACGGACAGGTCGCGTTGCGCGGCCCCGACGAGCATCCGCGGCACCAGCCCCCAGTCCTCGAACGCGGCCACGTTGGCCCGCTGGGTGTGCTCGTTCCCGGCGCCACCCGCCACGTACGACCAGACCGACGGGGGCAGCGCGGCCTGCGCGCCCGCCTCCCAGCCGCCGTAGGTCATCGGGTACGACGACACGACCCCGCGCAGGCCGGCCGCATAGATCTCGTTCTGGTAGGACCCGAACGCCTGACTCCTGGGCTGCGCCTGACTCCTGGACTGCGCCTCGCTCATGACCATCCCTTGCTCCTCGAACCATCGGATCCCGGGGCACCGGAACTCCGCCGGCCCCAGAGTGCGATGATCATCGGCAGAACCGGCGCAGACGCAGGAATCCCGCAGGAAAGAGCACTTGGATGCAGGAAACAGCGGCACTGCTGAGCGAGGAGGACCTGGCGCTCGTCCATGCCCTGCAACTGCGCCCACGGGCCTCCTGGACGGTGCTCGGGCGCGCGCTCGGGGTGGACCCGGTCACTGTCGCCCGGCGCTGGAACCGGCTGGAGCAGCGGGGCGATGCCTGGGTGCTGGGCTCGCCCGGTCCGCGCCTGTTCGACCACGTCTGCGTGGCCTTCGTGGAGGTCGAGTGCGCCGTCGGCAGCGCCGCCGCCGTGACCCGGGCGCTGAGCCGTCACGCCCACGCGCTCACCATCGAGCGTCCGGCCGGCAGCCACGACCTCCTCGTCACGGTGTCCACCCGCGACCTGCTCGCGATGTCCCGCTTCACCCTCGATCTCGTGCCGGCGATCGAGGGCGTGACCGCCGTGCGCCCCCGGATCGTGACGCACATGTTCGTCGAGGGCGGCAGTTGGCGCATCGACGCGCTGGCCACCGGTCAGCGGGCCCGCCTGAGCGAGCCGTCGGACGAGCGGCCCAGCCGCCAGGGATCGCCGGAGATCAGCCCGTTCGACCGGTCGATCCTGCGCCGGCTGGCCGTCGACGGCAGGGCCTCCTACCAGGCGGTGGCCACCGAACTGGACACCAGTGCCGCCACCGTGAAGCGCCGGATCGACCGGCTGGTCCGCCTCGGGCTGATCACCTTCCGCTGCGACTTCGCCCGGCCACTGGGCGGCTGGCCGGTCGCGGTCGCCTTCTGGGCCCGGGTCCCGCCCGCGGACCTGCCGGAGGTCGGCCACGCGATCGTCCGCTACCCGGAGACCCGCAACTGCGCCGCCGTCACCGGACCGCAGAACCTCATCGTGGAGGCGAGCCTGCACTCCCTCGCCGACGTCCTGCGGTTCGAGATGCAGCTGGCGACCCGGCACCCCGGCCTGGAGATCGTCGACCGTGCGGTGATGCTCCGTCAGGACAAGCTGCTGGGCCACCTGCTCGATCCACACGGCAGGTCCGTGGGCGTCGTGCCGGCCGACCTCTGGTCCACCCCCGGCACCCCGGCCACGTAAATGCCCATGGGCCGAAAGCTTCCGGATTTCCATGATCTCCATTTTGCCTTCACCTGACCCGGAGAAAGCGGCCGGACGATCAAGCCGCCGAGAAAGATCACGCGTGTCCGTCAGTGATCAACGCGCCTACCTGGGCAGATGATTTATCGGCCCGTCCGGAAGGCCCGGCGCACCCCCGGATACACCTGACGCACTCCGAGGGGCACTTGACGAGTTGCGTATTCAGCCGCGATTCCCGAGGCTTCGCGCTGGCGTGGTCTCGCTCCTTCCACTTAGCCTCTGAATGGCTACCAAATACCACGGGGGAAGGAAGTAGCTATGCAGGACAGCCATGCTCGGGCCGGAAACGAGGCCTCGGCCGACGGTGGACCGGACCGGTTTCGAATACCGCCGCAGGAAGAGTTATCGCAGGCCGAAGAGCGATTCCGCGCACTGGCCGCGGCGCCGGACCAGCGGATCCGGGCGGTCATCCACGACTGGCTGGACGACTACGTCTGCCGGCCGCACGAACAGATCGGACGCAGCGGGGCCGTCTGCCCCTTCGTCCTCCCCGCGCTACGGGCGCATTCGCTGGAGATCCAGGTGCGAAAGGCCGGCCCGGCCCCCGGCCTCGCGGCGATCACCGACATGATCCGCCAGGCCATGGACGCATTCGATCTGATCGAGTGGCAGGGCTCGAACCCGACGCTGCGAAGCCTCCTGGTCGCCCTGCCCGATCTGTCGCCGACCGACTGCCACCTGCTCGATGACGCGCACCGGGCGGTCAAGCCCGAGGCGGTCCACCGCGGCATGATGATCGGGCAGTTCCACCCGTTGTGCCAGGAGCCGGCCGCCCGGAACCCCTGGTTCCCCGTCAACCGCTCGCCGGTGCCGCTGGTGGCGATCCGGTCGATGGCCCTGCACGACGTGCTGTTCCTGAACGAGCGCAAGGACTGGTTCGAGGAGTACCACCGGCGCTTCGCCGGTCAGTACCGACCCGGCCGGGATGCGATGGACCCACTGTTCGTCGAAGTGTTCCAGCAGGCCCTGGAAAAGCACGGGACCGGCTCATGAGTAATTCCAGCGGCTATGTCGGATTCAGTCGCCAGGAGCTCGACCGGGAATACTCGCCCAGCTCCGTCGTGCCGAGTCTCGCATTCTATCTGCATGAGTACGCGACCCTCAGCGCGGCCGCCCGGGAGAATCACCGAGTATTCGCCGATCTGCATTACGGCACGCTCCCCGAGGCCCGGCTCGATCTGTTTCCCGTGACCGGCGGTGCGTCCGCGCTCCAGCTGTTCGTGCACGGCGGCAACTGGCAGCAGGTGACGAAGGGGGAATCCGCCTTCGCCGCCCCGGACTTCGTCGCCGCCGGCACCGCGTTCGCGGTGCTCGACTACGGGCTGGCACCCGCCTACCCGCTGGACCGGATCGTCACCATGGTCGGGGAAGCCGTGGCCTGGATCCATGCCAACGCCACCCGCTTCGGCATAGACCCGCGGCGCATTCATCTCAGCGGAAGCTCCGCGGGCGCCCAGCTCGTGGCGATGGCGCTCGTGCGGGACGACGCACGGCGGATCGCCGGCGCCACCCTGCTGAGCGGGATCTACGACCTCGAGCCCGTGCGGCACAGCTACGTGAACGACGCCCTGGGGCTGGACGCCGACGCCGCGCTGCGCAACAGCCCGGTCTACCACCTGCCGAAGCGGCTCCCGCCGATCGTCATCGCCCGCGGCGGGGTCGAGACGGCGGAGTTCGTCCGCCAGCACGACACCATGGCGGCGCTGCTCCGCCCGCGCGCCGCGGTCACCGAGATCGTCAGCCCGGCACGCAACCACTTCGACCTCCCCTACGACCTGGGAAACCCCGACACCGCACTCGGCCGGGCCGTGCTCGCCCAGGTCCAGGCGCCCGCCACCGTCTTCACCGAGGAGGGCTGACGTGCCCACGAACGGCCGGCAGAGCAGCACCGGCGGCTGCCCGTACCTGTCGGCCGCCACCGGGGACGACGGACCCGAAGCGGGCCCGCTCCTCCCCTCGGGCAGCACTCCCTATGCGGCGTACGCCGAGATGGACACCCTGCTGTCGCTGCAGCACCCCAGGACCGACTCGGAGACCGAGCCCGGCTTCATCATCCTGAGCCAGGTCAAGGAGCTGCTGTTCAAGCTGCTGCACACGGAGTTCACCACGGCTCGCGACCACCTCACGGCCGACCGCCTCGACGACGCGCTCTGGACGCTGCGCCGCGCGGGCCGCGTGCAACAGCTGCTGCTCTCCTGCTGGGACGCCTTCAGCGCGCTCTCCCCGGCGGAGTTCGCCTCGTTCCGGGAGGTGCTCGGCTCCGCGTCCGGGTTCCAGTCCGTCATGTACCGCCGGCTCGAGTTCCTGCTGGGCAACAAGAACGCGCAGCTGCTCGCACCGCACCGGCACACCGCGAACTACCCCGAGGTGCTCGCCCAGTTGAACGAGCCGAGCCTGTACGACGAGGCCGTTCGCCACCTGGCCAGGCGCGGCCTGGAGATCCCGCCGGAGTTCGTCGAGCGCGACGTCTCGCTGCCGTACCAGCCGAACGAGAAGGTGGCACAGGCCTGGCGCCTGGTCTACGAGCAACCCGACCGCCACCACGGGCCGTTCCTGCTCGCCGAGGCGCTCACGGACGCCTCCGACCTGTTCGCCCGCTGGCGCTACACCCATCTGCTGACCGTCCAACGGATGCTGGGCGACAAGCCGGGCACCGGCGGGACCGAGGGCTCGCAGTGGCTCGCCACCATCGCCGAGCACCGGTTCTTCCCCGAGCTCTGGTCGATCCGGTCCAGCTTGTGAGCGAGAGAGGTACCGCAGGCATGAGCAGGACGACGACCGGCATCACCCGCGCCGCTGCCGAGGAGCTCGACGCGGCCGATGAACTACGGTCTTTCAGAGCTGAGTTCGTCTTCGAGGAACCGCAGACGATCTATCTCGACGGGAACTCGCTGGGCCGCCTGCCGGCTGCCACGGCCGGCTTCCTGGAGCAGGTCGTGCGGGACGGCTGGGGTCGCGGGCTGGTGCGCTCCTGGGAGAGCTGGATCAGCTGGAGCAGAGCCCTCGGCGACCGGCTGGCCGCCCACACCCTGGGCGCCGAACCGGGTGAAGTGGTGCTCGGCGACTCCACCTCGGTGAACCTCTACAAGCTGGCGGCCGCGGCGCTGGACGCCAGACCCGGGCGCGGGACCATCGTGGCCGCTGCCGACGACTTCCCCACCAACCGCTACATCCTGCAAGGGCTGGCCGAACAGCGGCAGTTGAAGCTCGTCATGTTGCGAAGCCCCGATTCCGGCCGCGGGGACCCCGACCCCGGCCGCGGGCTCGACCCGGACGGGCTGCGCGAAGCGATCGGCGAGGACACCGCCCTCGTGGTGCTCTCCCTCGTCTCGTACCGCTCCGGAGCGCTGCTCGACATGGCCGCCGTCAACAGCGCCGCCGAGCGCGCCGGCGCGCTCGTCCTCTGGGACCTCAGCCACGCCGCCGGCGCCGTTCCGGTGCAACTCGGCGCGGCCGGGGCGAAGCTGGCCGTGGGAGCCACCTACAAGTACCTGAACGGTGGACCGGGCTCGCCCGCCTTCCTGTACGTCCGCCGGGATCTCCAGCAGCAGCTGCGGCAGCCGATCTGGGGCTGGTTCGGCCAGCGCGACCAGTTCGGGATGGGGGACCTGCACGAACCGGTGGGCGACGTCGATCGCTTCCTCGTCGGCACCCCGCCCCTGCTGTCGCTGGCCGCGGTCCAGCCCGCGCTGGACGTCATCGAGCGGGTGCCGATCCCGCTGCTGCGCCGAAAATCGATTCAACTCAGTGAACTGACCATCGAGTTGGCCGACGAGTGGCTCGCTCCGCACGGCTTCCGGCTCGCCTCACCACGCGAGGCCGCCCGGCGCGGCTCCCACGTCGCGCTGGCCCACCCCGAGGCGGCGCGCATCTGCCGAGCACTGCGCTCGCAGCAGCAGGTGATCTGCGACTTCCGTCCCCCCGATCTGCTGCGGATCGGACTCGCCCCGCTCTACACCCGCTTCACCGACGTCTGGGACGGCCTGGACCGCCTGCGCAGCCTCGTCGAGAGTCGCGGCCATCTGCACCTGCCCGCCGAATCGCCCCGCGTGACCTGAGAGGGATGACCAGTGACCCCCAAGACCCCCCTGACCAAGGACGATCTGGTCGGCATCCTGTTCGGTGCGGGAGCCTTCCAGATGCTCAACGCCGGCTGCGAGCTCGGCCTGTTCCGGCTGCTGCGGCGCAGCCCCGCACTGACCCAGGAGCAGATCGCGCAGGAACTGGGCCTGGCGGCACGGCCGGTGCAGATCATCCTGCTCGGCACGACCGCCCTCGGCCTGACCGTCCGCGCCGATGACCGCTACCGCAACGGCGAGTTGGTGGACGAGCTGTTCCGGGAGGACAGCTGGGACATCATCGAGGATCTCGTCGAGTTCCAGCAGCACGTCACCGGCCCCGCGAGCCTGGACTTCGCAGCCTCACTGCGGGAGAACACCAACGTCGGGCTGCGGCACATACCCGGCGACGCCGGCGACCTGTACCAGCGGCTGGCCGCCGACCCGGAGCTGGAGCAGCTCTTCTACCGCTGCATGAAGTCCTGGTCGTCGCTGTCGAATCCGATCCTGGTGGAGAACGCCGAGCTGACCGGCGTCGGCCGGGTCCTCGACGTGGGCGGCGGTGACGGCGTGAACTCGATCGCGCTGGCCACCGCCAACCCCGGCGTCGAGTTCACCGTCTTCGACCTGCCCGGAGCCGTGGCCATCGCCGAGGAGAAGGTCCGGCAGCGCGGGCTGGAGAAGCGCATCGGCGTCCTCGCGGGCGACATGTTCGCCGACGCCTTCCCCGATGGACACGACTGCCTGCTCTTCGCCAACCAGCTCGTCATCTGGTCGCCCGAGGAGAACCGCGCGCTGCTGCGCAAGGCCTACGACGCGCTGCCGGACGGCGGGCGGGTGCTGATCTTCAGCGCCATCTCCGACGAGACCGGCGACGGCCCGCTCTACGCGGCGCTCGACAACGTCTACTTCGCCACGCTGCCGACCGGGAGCAGCATGATCTACCACTGGGCGCAGTACGAGCAGTGGCTGACCGAGGCCGGGTTCTCCGACGTGGTGCGGCTGCCCGGGAAGACCTGGACGCCGCACGGTGTCATCGCCGCCACCAAGCCACGCGGAGGGGCGAAGTGATCGACGTCGGCCTGGCCTTCTTCCCGGACGTGGACGATCGCGACCGAAGCGCTGCCGAGTACTTCGCCCAGTGCCTCGACTTCGTCGAACTCGGCGACCGACTCGGGTTCCAGCACGTGCGCATCGTCGAGCACTACTTCCGCCGGTACGGCGGATACTCGCCGAACCCGATCGTCTTCCTCGCGGCCGCCGCCCAGCGCAGCCGCCGGCTGAAGCTGATCACTGGTGCGGTGCTGCCCGCCTTCAACCATCCGCTCAAGCTGGCCGGCGAGATCGGCATGCTCGACGCCCTCTCGCAGGGCCGCGCCGAGATCGGCTTCGCGCGGGCGTTCCTGCCGCACGAGTTCCAGCGGTTCGGCGTCGACATGGACGAGAGCCGGGACCGGTTCGACGAGGGCATCCGGGTCGTCCGGGACCTGCTCGCCGACCAGGAGGTGGCGCACCACGGGAAGTTCCACCGGTTCCCGCCGACCACCTCCCTCCCCCGGCCCACCCAACGCCCCCACCCGCCGTTCTGGGTCGCCGCGCTGTCCTCACCGGAGAGCTTCCGGCTCGCCGGTGAGCTCGGCCACGGCATCATGGCGCAGCCCGTGGTCCCCGACTCGCTCCGCCGCAACCTCGACGTGTACCGGCAGGCTTGGCGGGAGGCCGGCCACCCGGGCCGGGGCCGCGTCATGCTCGCGTTCCACATGCTCTGCACGGCCGACGGCGCCCAGGCGCGCTCGCTCGCCCGCGAGCCGGTCAACCGCTACCTGCGGTTGCTGGCGGAGGCCACCAGCGAGTGGACCACCGGAGCCGGCAGCGACGCGTACCCCGGCTACCGGCAGATGATCGAGAAGCTGCGCCAGGACGACTTCGACCGCCTGCACGAGCGGGGCTCCGCGCTCGTCGGCTCACCGGACGAGATCACGGCGATGCTGCTCGACTACCACGCGGCGTGCGGGGGCTTCGAGGCCGCCAGCATCCAGTTCTACTTCTCGGACATCGATCCCGCGCTCGCACGCAGCTCGCTCGAACTCTTCGCCACCCAGGTCCTGCCGAGGCTCCAGCAGGCCTGAAGCCGCTCCTCACCGATTGGTGGTCCTCCCCGTGTCAGCCATTCGCAGCGACTTCATCACCGACTACGACGGTCTCGCCGATCAGTGGTGGGATCCGCGGGGCCACCTCGCCCCGCTCAGCTGGATCGCGCGGACCCGCGCCGAGTTCGTCCCCGAGGCCCGCGGCGACCAGGCCGCCCTGCTCGATGTCGCGTGCGGGGGCGGCCTGTTCGGACCGCATGCGGCCGCCAAGGGCTACCGCGTGGTCGGCGTGGACCTCTCGGCCGCCTCGCTGCGCGAGGCCCTGCGCCACGGCTTCGACGAGGTCACCCAGGCCGACATCAGCAGCCTCCCGTTCGACGACGAGTCCTTCGACGTCGTCACGGCCGGTCAGTGCCTCGAACACGTGCCGGATCCCTACGCCGTGGTGCGGGAGTGCTGCCGGGTCCTGCGCCCGGGCGGCACCCTGGTCGTGGACACCATCCCCGACACGAAGCTGGCCCGGCTGGTCTCCATCACGCTCGCCGAGAACCTCCCGCTGCCGGGCCGGCCGCCCCGCGGCACCCACGACCACCACCTCTTCGTCAACCGGAAGCGGCTGACCGACACCGCGCGCGAGCACGGCGTCGAGCTCGAACTGGTGGGCCTGCGCCCGAAGATGCGCGACATGGTGCGGTACGTGGCCGGGTGGCGCGAGGACGTCCGCATGGTCCGCACCAGGTCCACCGATGTCGTCTTCCTCGGTGCGGGGACGAAATGGTGACGCTCCTCGAGGAGAGACCGACCGCCGGCACCGCGCGGAGCCTCACACGGAGCCTGCTGCTCGGCGCCCGGTTGAAGACCCTGCCCGCGACCTTCGCGCCGTTCGCCGTCGGGCTCGCCGTCGCCCGCTCGTACGGGCAGCTCAGCTGGTGGCGGGTCACCCTGACGGTGCTGTTCCTGCTCGCCTTCGTCATCGGCACGAACTTCTTCAACGACTACAGCGACGGGGTCCGCGGCACCGACGCGGACCGGGCCGGGCCCGTGCGACTGGTCGGCTCCGGGCAGGTGTCACCGCGCCAGGTCCTGCGCGTCGGGCAACTGCTGTACGGCGTCGGGGCGCTGGCCGGGGTCCTGCTGGCCGTGACGGTCTCCTGGTGGCTGCTCGCGGTGACGGTGCTCTGCGCGCTCGGCGGCTGGTTCTACACCGGCGGCGCCCGCCCGTACGGCTACCGGGGGTTCGGCGAGCTGAGCGTCTTCGCCTACCACGGTCTCGTCTTCACGTGCACCACGGCCTACGTCCAACTCGGCCGGGTGCCCTGGCTCGCGCTCGGCGCCTCGGTCCCCGTCGGCCTGCTCGTCTGCTCGCTGCTGGTGACCAACAACCTCAGGGACATCCCCACCGATGCCGCGGCGGGGAAGATCACCCTGGCAGTCCGGCTGGGCGACCGGCGGACCCGCGTGCTCTACGCGGCCTTCGTCGGCCTGAGCCTCGCCGGCGCCCTGGCCCTGGCGCCGGCTGCCGGCCGGCCCTGGGCGCTGCTCGCGCTCGCCGCCGTCCCGTTCGCCATCCGCCCGCTGCGCCTGGTGCGCAGCGGGGCCCGCGGCCGAGACCTGGTGGCGGTGCTGGAGGGCACCTGCCTGCTGCTGCTCGCCTTCGGGACCCTGCTGGCGATCGGCCTGGCGCTGTGACCGCGCAGCCGGGGGAAGTGAGGAGAAGACCAATGACACCGGATCACGAAGTCGTGGTGATCGGCGCCGGGTTCGCCGGCATAGCCGCCGCGATCAAGCTGCGCGAGGCCGGCATCGACGACTTCCTCGTGGTGGACGAGCAGGACGACGTCGGCGGCTCCTGGCACGCCAACCGGTATCCCGGCGTCGCCGTGGACATCACCGCGTTCACCTACTCCTTCGCCTTCGAACCCGTCCCGTCCTGGTCCCGGGTCTTCCCGCCCGGATCGGAGCTCAAGGCGTACGCGGACCACTGCGTCCACAAGTACGGCATCGGGCCCCACCTGCGCCTGAAGACGGAGGTCGTGCGGGCCGAGTACGACGCGCAGGCGCACCTGTGGCAGCTCTCGCTGAGCGACGGCGACTCGCTGACCGCACGCTTCGTCATCTGCGCCACCGGCTGGCTCACCAAGCCCAAGAAGCCCGACATCGAGGGCCTCGACCGGTTCGAGGGAGAGCTGGTGCACACGGCGCTCTGGGATCCGTCCGTGGAGCTGACCGGCCGGCGCGTGGGCGTGATCGGCACCGGCGCGTCGGCGGTGCAGGTGGTGCCGGAGATCGCCGCTCGCGTGGCGCAGCTGAGCGTCTACCAGCGCACCCCGATCTGGCTGCTCCCGAAACCGGACTTCGCGATCCCGCGGGCCGTCCGCCGGCTGTTCGAGACCGCGCCGTGGACGCAGCGGGCGATCCGGCTCTTCACCGACGCCATGACGGAACTCAGCTTCGTGATCGCCATGGTGTACAACCGTCAGTTCCCGTTCCTGGTGAAGGGCGGGGAGGCGCTCTCCCGGCTCTACCTGCGCAGCCAGGTCAGGGGCGACCGCGCGCTGATGGCCAAGCTCACGCCCCGCTACGCACTGGGCTGCAAGCGCCCGTCGTTCGCCAAGGGCTACTGGCGGTCCTTCACCCGCGACAACGTCGAGCTGGTCACCGAAGGCATCGAGCGGATCACCGAGACGGGCGTCCGCACCGCCGACGGTGCGGAGCAGGACCTCGACGTGCTGGTGCTGGCCACCGGATTCCACGTCCTGGAGAACCTGCCGCCGTTCCCGACCTACGGGAGCGACGGCCGGGAGCTGCGGGAGTTCTGGCGGACCGAACGGTTCCAGGCCTACGAGGGCAGCTCGGTCAAGGGCTTCCCGAACCTCTGGTTCCTCGTCGGCCCGTACTCCTTCACCGCCGGGTCCTGGTTCGGCGCGATCGACTACCAGGTCGCCCACGCGCTGCGGGTGATCGTGGAGGCCCGGCGGCGGCAGGCGACCCAGGCGGTGGTCCGCCCGGAGAAGCACGACCGGTCGTTCCGCCAGACGCTGCGCCGGCAGCGGAACACCATCTACGCCAACGACCGGTGCCGGGGCTCCAACAGCTACTACTTCGACGCCCGCGGGGACGCGCCCGCCGTCCGGCCGGCCTCGACCTACGAAGCCGCTTGGCGGGCAAGGCACTTCGACCTCGACGACTACCGCTACGACCGGTCCTGAGCAAGGAGCCAGCTGTGCTGCGATTCGATCACGTACACGGAAGAGACCGATCACTGAGCCTGTTCTACGGCCTGTTCACCATCGGCGGCCTGCTCGTCATGGGTGCGATGGCCGTCGCCTACGTACTGGACCACAGCGGCGACGGCCCCTACGGCATCGTCCGGGACTTCCTGCGCGAGGCGACGACGAACCTGGCCGCCCAGTTCGTCTACGCGGACCTGACGCTCGTCTGGATCGCGCTGTCCGGATTCATGATCGTCGAGGCCCGGCGCCTCGGGATCCGCTACGTCTGGGCGTACATCGCCGGTGCCCCGCTGCTGGCCTTGTGCGTGACCTTCACGCTCTTCATGCTCGTCCGGCAACTGAAGCTGGCGGCCACGGCGACGACCCACGAAGCGACGGCCGACGAAGCGACGGCCCCCGCGACGCACCGATCGTCGCCGCCGGCCGGCACCCTACGGGTGTGACGGGGCCGGCCGGCGGCGACTCCGGGTTCAGGAGGCGTTGAGCGCGGTGTCGTCGATCACGAAGCTGGTCTGGGCGGAGGAGGAGTTCTCCACGCCGTTGAACTTCAGCGTGACGCTCTTGCCGGCGTAGGAGGAGAGGTTGAACGTCTTCTGCACGTAGCCGTTGTTGGCGTTCAGGTTGCTGTAGGTGGCCAGCGTGGTGCCGTTGGCCGAGACGGTCAGCTTGTCGGCCGCGGTGGTGCCGGTCTTCGCGGTGTCGATGTGCAGCCAGAAGCTGAAGGTCGCGGAGCAGCCGGCCGGGATGGTGACGGTCTGCGTGATGCTGTCGGTGTGGGCGGCGCCATAGCCGTCCAGCCAGGCGTCCCAGCTGCCGGAGTGGGCCGGCTCGGAGACGGTGTCGTTGTTGATGACACCGGCGGTGGCGGTCCACGGGGAGGCGCTACCGGTCTCGAAACCCGGGTTGCCGAGCAGCTGGCCGGCGCCAGTGCAGCCGCCGCCGCTGGTGCTGACGGTCCAGGTGAACGAGGTGCTACCGGTGGCACCGGTGGAGTCCTTGGCGGTGACCGTCACCGAGTAGCTGCCCGCGGTGGTCGGGGTGCCGGAGATCAGGCCCGAGGAGCTGATCGACAGGCCGGCCGGCAGGCCGGTGGCCGAGTAGGTCAGGGTCTGGCCGGAGGCGGAGTCGGTGGCGCTGACCTGCACGGACGCGGCCGTTCCGACGGTGCCGGTCTGGTTGCCCGGGTTGGTGACGGTGACCGTGTTACCGCCCGTGGGCTGCCCCACCGGCAGGCCGCCGGTCGGCGAGTACATCGCCACGTCGAAGGTGCTGCCGCTGGGGGCGTGGGCGATCGGGATGACGGGGACGGCGTTGCCGCCGGCGAGCACCGAGGTGGAGATGTAGTCGCCGAACATCCGGCCCTGGCTGGTGTTCGGCAGCCAGGCCAGCGTCATCGGGCCCGCGAGCTGGACGGGCGCGGTCCAGGTGGCGCCGCCGTCGGCGGAGGAGACGTAGCCCGCGTCCAACTGGCAGGTGGTGTCCGTGCAGGAGGCGTTCGGGTAGTAGTAGTACGTCAGGCCCAGGCGGGCGCTGCTCCCCGAGCTGCTCGGGTCCACGCCGATGCCCGCCGTGAAGTGGTCCACCGTGCTGGTGACCGGGTCGATCGGCACCCGCACCGGCGTGCTCCAGGTGGTGCCGTCGGTGGAGGTCGACATGATGATGTCGTTGCTGCTGCAGTTGGTGCGGAAGCTGCAGTCGGACCAGACCGTGTAGACCTTGCCGGCGGCGTCGATCTCGGCCGACGGTAGCGGGCTCTCGCGCAGCGTGTCGTGCGGCAGCTTGGCGATGTCACCGGCTGCGGCGTCGTTCTCCAGTCCGGCGACAGTGTGGTGCGAGACCGCGGCGATCTGCACGCTCGCGGTCCAGCTCGCGCCGCCGTTGCCGGAGGTGAAGGCGTCCTCGGCGTTCGAGCTGCCCGAGGAGAACGGCACGACGACGGTGCCGGAGGGCTGGACGACCGGCTGACCACCCAGCCCGCTGGGGCTGTCGGCCGGGCTCTGCTGCGCACCCCAGGTCAGGCCGCCGTCGGTCGAGGTGCGCATGTGCTCGGCGTCACCGGAGTTGGCGTCGTCGTACTCGGTGTAGCAGTGGCCGTAGTACGGGCTGGACGCGTGGTCGTCGCAGACCGTCCAGTTCTTGTCGTCGAACGTGCCGGTGGAGATGGCGACCGGGCTGCCCCAGGTGTGTCCGCCGTCGGTGGAGCGGCTCAGCTCGACGTCGACCTCGCTGCCGGAGGTGATGCCCAGCCAGGAGACCATCCAGACGCCGTCCTTGGCGTCGTAGGCCACCGAGGCGTCGCTGGCCGCCGCGTACGGGCCGCTGGTGTTCGTGGTGGAGGCGGGCATGAACCCGTGCGTCCAGCTCTGGCCGCCGTCGGTGGACGTCGCCCAGCCGATGTTGGACGCACCGCCGCCGGTGACCCGGCCGACCTGGAACGCGGAGACGACGGTGCTGCCGTAGCTGTAGGTGTCCGGCTCGACTTCGGTGGCGTGCTGGGCCTGCGCGTCGGTGTACGGATCGCTGCTGACCCGGGTGAGGGCAGGAGCGGTGACCCGGGGCGCGCGGGAGCCGGGGGAAGCGCCGTGGGCGGTGGCGGTGGCGGTGGCGGCGAAAGCGGGAGCGGTGAACGCCGTCGCAGCGGCCAGCGCGCCGGCGAGGAGGAGGGAACCTTTTCTGGTCAGTCCGGACATGTCTCTCCTGACATACCGAGCGGTATCGGATGGATGTCGGCTGCCGCCGACACGGGACAGCCGGATGCCGGCAGGCTCACCGGCCCCGGGTCCTTCGTCAGCGCCGCAACCGGTGGGCGTTGTCCAGGCTTGCGCTGGGGCTCGGCGCGTGGCTCAGCGCGTGGCTCGGCGCCGTCCTCGTGGCGGACGGGGCGGGGTTCGCGCGGATCACCGTGGGCTGGAAAGTGCCGCTGTAGGCGTCGGTGCTGTCCTGGGGGTTCGAGCTGTTGGTCTCGATCAGCAGCGGGCGCACCGCGCTGCCGTCCAGCGTGAGGCCCTCGTAGTCGCCGAGGAAGTGGCCGGAGCCGGCGTAGGGCGCCTGGAGCCAGTCGAAGACCGAGCTGATCCGCCGCTCGGTGGGGTAACTGCCGTCCCCGTGCGGGAGGGTGACCAGCCAGGCGGCGGTGGGCAGCGTGCTGGTGTTGCCGGGAGTGAGGTAGCGCAGGTCGTAGTAGGTGACGGCGACCGTGCCGTGTTCGTCGACGGTGGCCGTGGGAGTGAACGCCGGGGCGGCCGGGGCCTGGTTGATCTGCTCGGGGCCGGACCAGGTGGCGCCGCCGTCGGTGGAGTGCACCAGTTGGATCGCGTCGTACCGGCCGCCGGTGAAGTCGGTTCCCTCGTAGGCGACGTAGAGTTCGCCGGTGCGCGGGTCGATGGCCGGGCCGGGCAGGCCGCTGCCGGCGCGCAGGGCCTTGGTGGCGTCGGTCGGCGCGTTGGGGTCGACCTCGGCGACGGAGGTGTCCGTCGCGACGGTGGTGGGTCGGCTCCAGGTCGCGCCCTGGTCGGTGGAGTGGACGACGGCGAAGTGCAGGTCGGTGGCCTGGGTCCCGGTGGCGTCGGAGTAGGTCTGCCACTCGAAGAAGTCGTAGAGGGTGTCGGTGCGCGCGTCGACCACGATGACGTTGCCGATGGTCTGCGAGTTCGCCACCGTGCCGGTGTCGACGAACGGGCGGGCCGTGCTCCAGGTGTGGCCGTGGTCATGGGTGACGGAGATGTAGGCCGGGCCGTCGTAGTGGGCGTTCGGGCCGCTGGAGACCTGGTCGATGCGGTCCCAGACCTGGTAGGCGACGCCCGGGTGGACCGGGTCGGCGGTGACCGAGTTCTTGTCGTCCGTGATGGCCGGATCGGTGTCGGCGATCAGCGGTGTGGTGTGCTGCCAGGTGCGGCCGCCGTCCTGCGAGGTGGCCGCCGCGACGCCGCCCCGCGTGGTGGTGGCGTCGAACACGAGCCCGCTGGCATAGGCGGTGCCGTCCGGACCGATGCTCACCCAGCCGTCCGAGGCGCGCTGGTAGTCGAGCCCACCGGGAGCGCAGGAGCTGAACGGCAGTGGCGTCTCGGCGAAGTGGCGGCCGTCGCTGCTGTAGGTGGCGACCAGGCCCTTGGCGCCGCCGTCGGACCAGCGGTCCTGCTGGAAGGCGCCGATCACGCGGCCCGGGTGGCTGGGATCGGCGGTGACGTCGGGTTCCACCTCCGACGAGGGGTAGTTGACGCCCTGGGGGCTCGCGCCGATCGTGCAGTTGGCGAAGGGATCGCCCGCGGAGACCAGGTGCACCGGCTGGTCCGCGGCGCCCGGCGCCGGGCCGGCGTGGGCGGTACCCACGACTGCGGAGAGCAGGAACAGCGCGGTTGCTGCGGTCACGGAGGCTCTTGCACGCATCTGCGGATCTCCTTGATCCTTGGCTGTGCGGCCGACCCGGCAGACCTTACCCGCGCATGACAGCGATGAGAACGCCCCGCACACCACACGGGTCCCGGTGTCTGACGAGCCGACAGGTCGCTTCCTGTACAGCTGATTTGACAGGATCACCCCCACCCCGCAGCCCGCCGCCCGCCGCCCGCCGCCGCGGTATGCGGGAACCAACCCGCGGGCCGTATCGTCCAACTGGCCGATGCCCGGACCGGGTGCCCCGGAGTGAACGCGGAGAATCGTCCTATGTACAGGCGGATGCCGGTCCTGATCGTCGGCGCGGCGATCCTCGCCTCGCTTTCGGCCTGCGGTTCGAGCAGTGGGGACCGGGTGGTGCCCGCCAAGGGACCCTCGCACGTGTCACCGCCGCCGACGGCGGCCGGCACCCCGCCCGCAGCCGCGAGCGCCGAGTCGTCCGTGCACGCAACGCCGTCAGCGCCACCGGTGCCGAGCGCGACGAGCGGGCTCCGCACTCCCGCCGCACCGTCCGCCACCGCACGGCCGGTCTCCCCCGCGAGCGCACAGCCCCCGAGCGCACAGCCCGCGAGCGCGGTGCCGGCGACCGTGACGCCCGCGAGCGCGGCGCCCACCACGACCGCGACTGGGCCTGGGTCCGGGCCCGGCGACGTCGAGAACCCGGTCGACCCGGTGCGCCGCGGCACCGCCCCGCCGTCCCACCCGACCGGCTGACGCTTCGGCCGGGCCGCCGGATGCGCCGCAGGCCACTATCGCGCAGGGTGGATGGGTACAGCCTGCACGGACAGCGACGGTCTGTGCGCCACCGGAAGCGCTCGGTCACCAGGCACCGCGTCCCGTGCCCGGGCGGCTCCCGCCGGCGCACGCCACGGCGCCACCGATGAGCGAAGGAGTCGCAGCATGCCCACCAGGAAGATCCGTCGCCCCATCCTGGCCCTGGCCGTCGCCGCCCTCGCCGCGCCGGCGACCGCCGCCCTGGCGGCACTGGCACCGGCAGCGGTCGCCGCCACGCCCGCCGCGACGGCTGCCGCGTCGGCCTCGCCGACTGTCGCGCCGACCGGCTTCGTCAACCTGCCGACCAGCCCGCTGCCGACCGACGGCGCGCCGCACGAGATCTCCTACCAGTACCGCAACGACTCGGCCGGTGACCAGACCATCGCTCCGCAGGTCCTCATCGAGTCCCCGGTCAACGGCCCGTTCCTCGATCCGACGGCCGTCAGCCTCCAGGTGGAGAACGCCGCCGGCCAGTGGCTGCCCCTGCCGCTCGGCGTGGAGACCGGCACGCTGTACACCGACCTGATCCCGGCCAAGCTCGTGCTGCACAGCCACCACACCCTGACCGAGCACTACCGCCTCACCGTGCTCAGGCCGGCCGTGGGCACCGTCGCCCCACGGGTGGCGCTGTACGGGTAGCCGAACCGGACGGAGCGTCACCCCTCCCGCCGCCCAGCCCTCCTGTCGCCCACCCGATCCGGTGGGCGGGCAGCCTCGTGCTCGAAGGAGGATTGAGCGACACTGGCGGCATGCCTCTCACCGCCGCGGAAGCGGACAAGATCCTTGACGACAACTTCGCCCCCTGGGTGCTGGCACTCGGACTCTCGGTCGTGGAGACCGGGGAGCGCTCGGCGGTGCTCCGCCTGCCCTGGTCGGCGCAGTTGGCGCGCGAGGGCGGCGGGATGTCGGGGCAGGCCCTGATGGCCGCGGCGGACACCGCGACGGTGATCGCACTGTCGGCGGCGCTGGGCGGCTTCGGGCCGATGACCACGATCCAGCAGTCCACCAGCTTCCAGCGCGCCGTGGTCGGGGCGGACGTGCTGGCGACGGCGCGGGTCACCAAGTTGGGGCGGCGGCTGGCCTTCACCGAAGTCCAGCTCACCGCGGAGGGCGAGGCCGAGCCGGCCGCCCAGGCCAGCACGGTCTACGCCTTCCCGGGGTAACCGGGAGGGGTTCGGATTTCCGTACCAAACACTCGGGTGTGAGCACGATCGTTTCCCGGGCCTCATCTCCCGAAGATGAAGTCATGGCTGACAGGACAGGAAACGAGCGCTCGACGAGCCCCCGCCCCGCGGCGCGGGCCGAGGATCTGAGCCGGGAGTACGGCCGGGGCACCGGCCGCGTCCGCGCGTTGCGCGGGGTGACGCTGGAGCTGTGGCCCGGCACCTTCACCGCGGTGATGGGACCGTCGGGCTCGGGCAAGACCACCCTGATGCACTGCCTCGCCGGGATGGACCGGCCGACTCGCGGGACGGTCTGGTGGGGCGACACGGAGGTTTCCCGGCTGGCGGAGCGGCGCCTTGCCGAGCTACGGCGAAGCCGGGTCGGATTCGTGTTCCAGGCGTTCAATCTGATGCCGGCCATGACGGTGGCTCAGAACGTCGAGCTGCCCGGGCGGCTGGCCGGCGAGCGGGTCGACCGCGCGGCGGTGCGGGCGGCACTGGATCAGGTGGGTCTGGCCGGCCGTGAGGGGGACCGACCCGGCCGGCTCTCCGGCGGCCAGCAGCAGCGCGTGGCCATCGCCCGGGCCCTGGTCTCCCGGCCGTTGGTGTTGTTCGCGGATGAGCCGACGGGAGCGCTGGATCGCCGTACCGGGCAGGAGATTCTCGCGCTGCTGCGCGACGGGGTGGACCGGCGCGGGCAGACCTGCGTCATGGTGACCCACGACCCGGTCGCGGCGGGGTACGCGGACCGGGTGGTGGTGCTGGCCGACGGCCGGGTGGTCGATGACCTCGACCGGCCGTCGGCGCAGGCCGTCGCCGACCGGTTGAGCCGGCTGGGAGGCTGACCGTGCTGACCTTTGCCCTCGGGCAGATCCGGCTGCGGCCGACGGCGTTCGTCGGTCTCGCGGTGGCACTGTTCCTCGCGATCGGCACCCTCACGCTCTTCGGCTCGCTGCTGACCGCTGGTGGCGCCGCCCGTGCTGCCCCGGGCCAGACGGTGACCGGACCCAGCCTGGCGGTGATCGCGGGTGTGTTCGGGGAGATCGCCGTGCTGGTGTCGTTCTTCGTGGTGGTCAACACCCTCGGCTTCGCGATCCGCCAACAGCACCGGGAGCTGGCCCTGTTGCGCACGGTGGCGGCCACGCCCGGTCAGGTCCGGCGGCTGGTCCGCCGGCAGGTGCTGGTGACGGTGCTGCTGGTCGCCCCGGCGGCCTGGGCGGCGGGGGCGCTGGGAGCACGCTGGTTCCTGAACGCACTGCTGGCACGCAACATGGTCGCCCCCGGGGCCCGCATCCCCCACTCTCCCGTGCCCATGCTGGTGGCGGGCGCGGCCACCCTCGGCATCGGCCTGCTGTCGGCCTCGGTCGCCGCACGCCGGATCACGCGGATCACGCCGGCCGCGGCGATGGCGGCAAGCAGCACCGAGCACGGGCGGACGGGCTGGTTCCGGCTGACGGCCGGGCTGGTCTGGCTGGGCGGCGGGGCGATGCTCTGCCGTCTCGTCGCGTCACAACCCGCCGAGAAGGCCGGCCAGGCGGCACTACTGGCGGCGCTGGTCCTGCTGGTGGCGGTTGCCCTGCTGGGGCCCCTGCTCGCCAAGGCCGTCGTGACGGTGCTGGGTGCACCGGTCCGGCTGTCGGCCAGACGTACGGGCTGGCTGGCCGACGCCAATCTGCGTGGCTACTCCCACCGGCTGTCGGCCGCGGTGGTGCCGGTGTCCCTCCTGGTGGGGCTGTCCTGCACCATGGTGTTCATGACCAGCACCGTCGATCGAGCGACCCACCGGCTGGCGGGCACGAGCCTGGGGACGGTGAACTCGGCGAGCGACGTGTGGTTGCGCCAGGTCGAGCTGGCCATGCTGGTCTGCTTCGCCGCCGTCTCGACGGTCAACACACTGGCCGCCCTGACCGCCGACCGCCGCCGGGAGTTCGCCCTGCTCACCCTGGTCGGGGCGACGCGTCGTCAGCTGGCACGCACGCTCGGCGTCGAGATGCTCCTGACCGCGGCGGTGGGCGTGATCCTGGGCACCGCGGTCGCGGGGACCACCGCGGCGGCGTTCAGCCTGTCCGTGACCGGCTCCGCAGTACCCTCCGTGCCGTGGCACGCGTACGCATGGATCGTGGCGGGTGCGGTCGCGCTGACCGCACCGGGCATCCTCGGCACCGGTCTGCGCGCCACCTCGGGCTCCGCGACGGAGTCGGCCGGAGGGCAGCGTGACTGACCGCAGGCGTGGCCTGTCCCGCCGCTTCCGGCCTGCCATCCGCCGAGGCGACATCGCCTTCGCCATCATCGGGCTGCCGCTCGCGATCATCGGCTTCGGATATCTCCTCGCGGTGCTCTACGCGGGCGCACTGCTCTCTCTGACCGTGCTGGGGCTGCCCTTGGTCGCGGCCGCAATACGGGGGGCCCGCGCCCTGGGCGAACTCCACCGACGCCTGGTGGGCCGGCTGCTCGGGGAGACCGTCGAGCCACCGGCGCCCTTGCCGGCGGCCCACGGCGTGATCGCCCGGGCCGAGGTGCTGCTGACCGATCCGGTGGGCTGGCGGGCTCTGCTCTACCTGGGCCTGCGTCTGCCGGTCGGGCTGCTGACCTTCGTCACCGCCGTCGTCCTGCCGCTCGCCGCCGGCTGGCTGATCGGGTTTCCCCTCTGGTCCCGTCTGCTGGCACCACAGGACCGGCCGGCGTGGTGGCTCGGCCCGGCCGGCCTGGTGCTCGGCGTGGCGCTGCTCGTCGCCGTGCCCGCCGCGGTCCGGGCCATGAGCAGACTCAACCGCCACCTCGCCCGGCAGTTGCTCGGGCCCGCCCGTGCGCAACAGCGCCTGCGGGCACTCGAGCAGGCTCGCAGCACGCTGGTGGCGGAGAGCACCGAGAACCTGCGCCGGCTGGAGCGCGATCTGCACGACGGCACCCAGGCGGAGCTGGTCGCCATCGCCATCACCCTGTCGCTGGCCGATGACGCGCTCGCCCCCGCAGACGGCGCCGACCTCGACCGACTGCGCACGCTGCTCACCCGGGCGCGCGAGCAGACCGACAGCACCATCGCGGGTCTGCGCAGGCTCACCCGCGGCATCCACCCGGTGGCCCTCGACGCGGGCCTCGGTGAGGCACTGCCCATGCTGACGGATGCCGGCCCGATCCCCGTCGCCACCCGTCTGGAACTGCGGGAGCGGCCGGATCCGACGATCGAGCGGGCCGTCTACTTCTGCATCGCCGAACTCCTCACCAACATGGCCAAGCACAGCGGAGCGGACGCGGCCACCGTCGAAGTCCGCTCCGATCAGGGGCGGGTGCGCATAGCGGTGAGCGACAACGGCCGCGGCGGCGCCTTCCTCGGCGGCGGAACCGGCCTGCTCGGCCTGCGCGAGAGGCTGGCCGCGGTGGACGGCACGCTGCGGATCGTCAGCCCGGTCGGCGGGCCCACCACCGTCACCGCCGAACTCCCCACCCACATCTGATCAGCCCGCGGGTGACGCCGAGCCCGCTTCGGCCAGATACGCCAGCACCGCCTTCACCCGGCGGTTGTCGGTCTCACTGGCCGGCAGGTCGAACTTGGCGAAGATCGCGGCCACGTGCTTCTCCACGGCCCGCTCCGACACCACCTGCCGCGCGGCGATGGAACGGTTCGAATGGCCCTGGGCCATCAGCTCCAGCACCTCCCGCTCCCGTGGCGTGAGCGACTCGATCCGACTGCGACGCCGCCCGCCGCGCATCAGCCGGGTGACGATCTCCGGGTCGAGCGCGGTTCCACCCGTGGCCACCCGGTGCAGCGCCTCGACCAGGTCCGACGTGCGGGCGACCCGTTCCTTCAGCAGATAGCCGACCCCGGCCGCGCTGCCCTCCAGCAACCGCTCGGCCCAGACGGTCTCCACGTGCTGGGAGAAGACCAGGACGCCGAGCCCCGGCTGGGTGGCCCGTAGCTCGACGGCGGCACGGATCCCCTCGTCGGTGAACGTGGGCGGCATCCGTACGTCGACGACGGCCACGTCAGGACGGTGCTCGGCCACCGCCGCCAGCAACTCCCCCGCGGTCCCGGCCGTGGCGACGACCCGGCACCCTCGCGCACCGAGCAGTTCCACCATGCCATCGCGCAGGATGACGGAGTCCTCGGCGAGGACGACGTTCAGCAGACGGTCAGTCATGCCCCCATTGTCGCCCGGCCGTGCCCGACCTGCGACGTACCCCCGGCCCGCGCGGTGGCGCGGCTATCGGCGGCGGCCCGGGTGTTCGCCCCCGGCGTCTCTGGCAGGCCGGGCCGGTGCCGCCCGCCGGGGCGCTCGCCCTGGCGACTACCCGCCCGTGCCGCTGGGCGCGGGCCGTCGGCTCCGCCCGCACCCCCGTGACGGGCAGAGCCGGCGGTGGCTCAGCCGAGCGTCCGGCAGAGGTCCTCGACCTGGTGCTGCACCAGGACCTGGCGCGCGCCGTCGGAGTGGATCAGCAGCCGGACGCCGCCGGTGAACAGGTAGTCCCCGGCGGCGTGGTAGGGGTCGCCGGGGTGGATCTCCGCGCTGAGGTGCGAGTCGCGCGGGATCACCCAGAGCCGGCTGCCGTCCGCGCGGTAGGTGAGCGTGCCGAACCCGCTCTGGTCGCGGTCCACGCTGCGGCCGGTGTCCACGTTGGTGTAGCGCAGCACCAGCGGGCCGCGGAACAGCACCTTCCGCGGCGAGCCGTCGGGGTAGCGGGCGGCGGTCTTGGTCTCCTCCCCGTCGGCCAGGACCCCGACGTAGAGGTGGAACGGGCAGACCGTCCCGGCCGGCAGGTCCTGCGGTGTGCTCCGGTACGGCTGCCAGCCGCCCGTCGCACCGCCGGGCGCACCGCCCGTCGCACTGCCGGGCGCCGCGGCGGCCTGCGCGGCGGGTGCGCCGAGCAGCAGCGCGGCCGCCGCAAGCGATGCGAGCGATGCGAGCACTGCGAGCGCCGGACGTGTGGGCCGGTTCGGGCGGACGGGCATGGCAGCTCCCGGAGTTGATGGGCCGTTCCCCCCTGTCGGGCCGGCCGCGCACTGGCTATGGTCGGACGGCAGGGACAGCCGGCGCGAAGCTTTCGGCGACAGCCGAAACCTCCGGCCCGAGCGCTCACGGAGGTGCACGGGGTGCTGCGGATCCACTTCACCGCCGAGGACCTGCTCGGCGTCCGGTTCGCCGACGGGCCGGCCCCGCTGATGGAGCTCAGCCTGGCCGTCGCGATGCTGCAGCGCCCCGGCCCCGATCCGGGGTTCGCCCGGTGGCGCCGGTCGGTCACCGCGACCGGCGCCGCGGCCGCGCTGGCGCCGCTGCGCGAGCTGGTGCCGCCGACCGGTGCGGGGCCGCTCTTCCTGGACCCGATGAGCGCCGGCCTGGACGACGGCGTGGAGCTGGTGCGCCGCTCCCCCGCCGCGCAGGTCCGCTCCGAGCTGACCCGGGTGTGCACCGCCGGGCTGCCCACCACTCCGCTGCTGCGCCGGCTCGCCACGCAGGACCAGCAGGCCTGGCAGCACCTGGAGAGCGCGCTGCGGGCAAGCCACCAGGCACTGCTCGGCCCGAACTGGCCGCGCCTGCGGGCGGGCTACGAGGCCGACCTCGCCTGGCGCACCCGGCTGCAGCGCGAGCAGGGGCTGCGCGGGATGCTGGCGAGCCTGTGCCCGGGCAGCCGGTGGCGCGGCAGCACCCTGGAGATCCCGCGCGGCAGCGACTACGACGTGCATCCGGACGGGGCCGGGCTGATGCTGCTCCCGTCGGCACAGTGGACCGGCCCGCCCCTGGTCGGGCACTACCCGCAGGGCCTGGTGCTGGTGTACCCGGCCCTCACCCCGCTCCCCTACCTGGCCGAGACCGACCCGGCTCCCGGCTCCGATCCCGACGACCCGGTGGCCGTGCTGCTCGGCCGCACCCGGGCCGCCGTACTGCGGATGACGCTGCGTGAGCCGACGACCAGCCAACTGGCCCAGGGCCTGGGCATCGGGCTCGCCTCCGCCTCCGAGCACGCCCGGGCGCTGCGCCGGGCGGGCCTGGTCAGCACCGCGCGGGCCGGCCGCGCCGTGCGGCACAGCTGCACCGAGCTGGGCCACCGCCTGCTGGCCGCGGCGGCGAGCCCGGACAGGCCCTAGCCGGTACACCGTGGCCAGGAGCCTCTCCGAGGTCCTGGCCCCTGTGGAGATCCAGAGGGGCCAGGGCCGGTCGTGTGGGGCGGGCTGTCAGGGGGACGGCTTCTTGTCGATCTGGAGGTCCGCCTCGGGGAGCCTGACGGTGTTTCCGGGAGGTCCGGCGGGGCTGCTGGTGTTGTTGTCGAGGTTGGGGTCGTAGGTGTCGGAGCTCGCGGTGGCGACGTTGCGGATGTCGGCGCCGTTGCCGAGGTAGGCCGGGTCGAGCTGGACGGTGAACACCCATCGGTGGGAGGTACCGGAGGCGATCGGGACACGTCCGCAGGTGACGCTCCGGCCGGCAGCGGTGCAGCCGTCGGCGGAGTCCACGAAGGTCAGTTGCGCGGGGATGGTGTCGCGGACCATCACGTTGACGGCTTCGGAGGGGCCGTTGTCGGTGGCGGTGATCGCGTACTGGAACGTTTCACCGGGCGCGACCGGCGTCGTGGTGACGGTCTCCTTGGTGGTGGAGATGTCGGCGCTCGGTGTGCCGGCCTTGTTACCCGGCAGGCCGGCGGTGGAGCTGTCGTTGTCGGTGATGGGGTCGACGTTGTCGGCGGTGACCTTGGCGGTGTTCTTCAGATCGGTGCCGTCGCCCCGGTAGGAGGGGTCGAGTCTGACGGTCAGGATGTACTGGTCGCTCTCGCCGACCTTCATCGGGGTGGCGCGCGTGCAGGAGACGACGCTGCCGGTCTCGGTGCACCCGGCGGGGGTCGAGGAGACGTAGCTCAGTTCCTTGGGCAGCTTGTCGGCGAGGGTGACCTTGTAGGCGTCAGCGGAGGGGCCGTTGTTGACGATCGTGATCAGGTAATCGAAGGTCGTGCCCGGGACGGGGGGCGTGGTGCCGACGGCCTTCTTGGTGATGGCCAGATCTGCGGTCGGCGGATTGGTCTTGGCGCCGGGAGGGCCGGCCGGGGCGCTGGTGTTGTTGCCGGGGTCGGGGTCCAGGGTGGCGGAGTTCACCGTGGCGGTGTTGAGGATGTCGGATCCGTCGCCGCGGTAGCCGGAGTCGATCTTGACCTTGATCGTCCAGGCCAGGGAGTCGCCGGCGGCGATGCCGGCCTGGGGTCCGCAGGTGACGGTGGCTCCGGTCGCGGTGCAGCCGTCCGGGGAGGAGACGAAGCTCAGCATCGCCGGCAGCTTGTCGGTCGCCGTGACGGATGTCGCGTCGGAGGGGCCGTTGTTCGTCGTGGTGATCCGGTAGTCGAAGGTCTCGCCGGGGGCGACCGGGGTGTCGGTGGTGGCCAGCTTGACGACCGACAGGTCGGCTTCGGGACTGGCCACCCCTCCCGGCGGGTCGGCGGGCTTGCTGGTGCTGTTGGAGGGGTCGGGGTCGACCGCATCGGACTTGGAGGTCGCGGTGTTCTTCACATCGGTGCCGTCTCCCCGGTAGGACGAGGCCAGCTGGACCTTGATCTTCCACGCCTTGGAGGCGCCGGCCGGCAGCGTCTTGACGGGACCGCAGGTCACGGTCTGGTCGGTGGCGGTGCATCCGTCGGCCGAGGAGACGAACGTGAGTGCGGCGGGCAGTTTGTCGATGGCCATCGCGTTGGGCGCGTCGGACGGGCCGTTGTTCTTCGTGGTGATCTCGTACTCGAACTGCCGGCCGGGGACCACGGGGCCCGCTCCCACACCCGTCTTGGTGGTGGACAGGTGCGCCTTGCGGTCGAAGGGACCCTGTGGTCGAACGGGCGGGTTGGAGTTGTTGCCCGGGGCCGGGTCGAGGGCATCGGAGGTCGTCGTGGCAACGTTGCCAAGGTCGGAGCCGTCGCCCTCGTAGGAGGGGCTCAGCCGCACGAGAATGGTCCAGGTCTTTGTGGTGCCGACCGTCAGGTCCGCCGGGCCGCAGGTGACCTTCTGCCCCACCGCGGTGCACCCGTCGTCGGAGGAGACGAAGGTGATGCCGGCCGGCAGGGTGTCGCGCGTCATGACGTTGCGCGCGAGCGAGGGGCCCTTGTTCTTCGTGGTCAGCGTGTAGGTGAACGTCTCACCCGGCGTTACGGCCGGCCGGGCGTGGGACGTGGCAACCGGCCACAGGGACATGACCGTGGCCAGCATGACCACCGTCAGCTCCCGTGCCGACCGGCGCCGGCCGGTGGTTCTCGTCGTGCGCATCGGTTCCTGCTTTCGTGTCCGGACGCTGTGTCCTGGCATCAGGGGGTCTTCTTGCCCAGCTCCAGGTCGGCTTCGGGGGGCTTCACCGTGCCACCGGGTAACCCGGCGGGCGGGCTCGTGTTGTTCGCGGGGTTGGGGTCGTTGGTGGCGGAGCTCGCCGTCGCCGTGTTGCGGACGTCCGCGCCGTTGCCCTGGTAGCCGGGGTCGAGCCGCACGGTGAACAGCCACGTCCTGGACGTGCCCGGCGCGAGGGGAGCGGAGCTCTTGCACGTCACGGAGGAGCCCGAAGAACTGCAGCTGTCCGTGGAGGACACGAACGACAGCATCGCCGGGAGCGGGTCGACGGCTTTGACGTCCACCGCCTGCGACGGGCCGGCGTTGGAGACCGTCACCTGGTAGTCGAAGGTCTCCCCTGGAGCGATCGGCGTGGTGCCGACCGGCTTCTTCACGGCGGACAGGTCGGCCTGCGCGGCGGCCACACCGCCCGGTGGTCCGACGGCGGCGCTGGTGTTGTTGCCGGGGTTCGGATCGGTGGCGTCCGAGGTGGAGGTCGCGGTGTTCAGCACATCGCTGCCGTTGCCCGTGTAGGCCGGGTCGAGGCGGACCGTGACGGTCCAGGAGGCGCTCTCCCCCACCCGCATGCGCGCAACAGGGCCGCAGGTGATCTTCCGGCCGCCGGCTGTGCACCCCGACGAGGAGGAGACGTACAGCAGCGGGCTGGGGAGGAGATCCGTCATGGCGGCGTTGGTGGTGTCGGCCGGTCCGAGATTGGTGGTGGTGATCTTGTAATCGAATGTCTGTCCCGGGACCACCGGTCCCTGGCCGACGGCCTCCTTGCCGGTGGAGATGTCGGCGGGGCCCGCTGTGACGGCGGTGGTGACGGTGGCGGAGTTGGCGGAGTTCAGGTTGGTGCGGTCCGTCGGTGGTGTGACGGTGATGGTGTTGCTGATCGTGGTCGGTGAGGCGGGGGCGGTGCCCGTGATGGTGTACGTGGCGGTGCCGCTGCGTTTGAGGTTGGCGGTGGTGTTGAGCGTGTTGCCGGTGCCGGAGGCCTGCCCGCACGCGCTTCCCGTGGTCGCCGTGCAGGTCCAGGAGACGCCGGTCAGCGCGGGCACGGTGTCGCGCACGACGGCGCCCGTGACGTCGTTGGTGGCGTCGTTGGACACGACGGCCGTGTAGGTCACCTGGTCGGCGCCCGCGCGGACGGTGGCGGGTGCGCCGGTCATGGTGACCGACAAATTGGCCGGGACGTTGATCGTGAGGTCGGCGATGTCGTGGTTGTTGGTCGCCCCACCGGTGCCGGCGGAGAAGCCGACCTTGAGCGTGGCAGGCAGCTTCGGCTGACTGGTGATCGTCGAGACGTCGAAGTCGGTGATCATCTGTGTCGAGGTGGTGCCCGGTCCGGTGTCGGACCAGAGGGAGAGCAGCAGCTTGCCGCCACGGGGCAGGATGGAGATCCGGACGGTGCGCAGCTTCTCCCGGCTGCCGGTCTCGACCGATCCACCGGGGCCGGCGACGCCCTTGCCGAAGCGGTATCCGGTGGTCTTGTCGCCGCCACCGCGCAGCACGATGTTGTTCGCGGCCGCGCCTGGTCCGCCGTTGCCGATCGAGGAGGACGAGAAGTTGCCGAACTCGTCGAGGCCGACGCCCAGGAACGCTCCGGGCACGCCGTTGGTGCTGCACGTGGTCGAGGTCCCGCTGCACGCGTAGCCGAGGGCCCCGCCGAGCGCGCCCGTCCCACGGGCGGCGGCGCCGTCGGCTAGGAAGAAGGCCATACCGTCGCCGCGCTTGCCGTCGAAGGCGGTCCCGCCCCAGGTGGCGTACTGGAACTCGGCGATGATGCCCAGGTCCGCCGGGAAGCTGTCGGTCATCTCCCACGAGCCGGTCTGGCTGGCGGCGGTGCTGGTCAGGCGCATCCAGCCGTTGTCGAAGGTCACCGGGCCGGACGTGGTCCCGCTGTTGGTGGCGGAGTCGAAGGTCTCGTGCACCGGGAAGGCGAGGGCCGCCCGGTGCGACGAGGCGCCGTGCGGCCGCTCAGGCACGGGACCGGTCGCGCGCCCGGCTGCCGAGGTGGCGGCGCCGGCCGGCATGGTCGCGGCCAGGATGACTGCGGTCAGGACGCCTGCGGTCAGGGCTCGCAGCGGGCGGCGGCGTGACGGTGTGCCGGCCGGGCTGTGCAGCCGGTGGCGGCCCGGCCGAGCCCCGGGCGGTGACGGCGTGTCGGCTGCGGTGGGCGTTCCTTGACGGCCGGTCCGGGATCCGGGCGGCCGGGTCACGACCGACCCCGGTAGTGGCGGCGGGCGCTCCGGCGTCTTCTCCCCGACAGCGCCAGGCTGCACACCCCGGCGAGGAGTGCCGCGGCTGCGGCCGGCGGCAGCCATCCGGGCAGGGAGCTGCCGGTGCCGGGCAACTGTCCCCCACCGGGCACCGGGGGTACGGGCGTGGTCGGCGTCGGGATCGGGGCCGTGGTCGGCGTCGGGGTCGGGGTCGGTGTGGGGGTCGGCGTCGGCGTCGGCGGGACCGTGATGGGAAGCGGGCCGCCGTCGGGACCGGTGGTACCGGGCCGGTTGGAGTTGTTGCCCGGCACGGGGTCGGCTGTCTGCGATGTCGCGGTGGCGATGTTGTCGACGTCCGCGCCGGTGCCCTCGAAGGCGGCCGCCAGACGCACGGTGATGTCGAACACCGCTGTCTCTCCCGCGGGCAGCGATCCGGCGGAGCGGCAGGTGACGGTACGGCCCTCGGCGGTGCACCCCTGCGGCGACGAGACGAACGACAGCGGTCCGGGCAGCGGGTCGGTGACCGTCACCGCACTCGCGTCGGACGGACCGTGGTTGGCCACCCCGACGCGGTAGCTGAACACGTCGCCCGGCTCGACAGCCGACCGCCCCACCGGCAGGACCGCCCTCTTGGTGGTCTCCAGATCGGCGCTCCCGGCCAGGGTGGAAGCCGTCCAGGTGGCGGAGTCGTTGGCGGGATTGTCCTCCTCGGGGTTGCGCACGACGGCCGCCCCGCCGCTCAGCACGCTGTCCGGCGGGGCGGACGGTGCGACCAGCAGCGGGAAGCTGACCGACAGCGGCGCGTCCCCGGTACCGCCCGCCAGGTGCGGCTGCGGATCGATGGTGCAACGCATCTGCCGCCCGGCATCCAAGGCGACACACCCCACAGGAAGACCGGCACTGGGGACCGTCGTGTTCTCCGGCATGGTGACCGTCACCGAGGCGGGCTTGCGCCTGGTGGAGGGCCCCAGGTTGGTGAGGGTGAAACGGCCGGTGCTCTGCTCGCCCGGGTGAACGGCTGCGGCGTCCTCGGCGCTGATGGTGAGGTCCGATTCCGGGGCGCCGGGCTCGATGCTCGCATCGGGGTTCGGCAGGCCGGTGACCGAGACGGTGTTGTGGCCCGGGATCGGCTCGATGGTGCTGGAGTTCACCGAGGCGCGGTTGACCACGTCCGACCCGTCATCGGCGTAGGCGGGGTCGAGCCTGACCGTGACGGGGAACGCCTTCGAGGCGGACGGATCGAGGTTCCCGACGCTCGGACAGGTCACGGTGGCGCCGTAGTCGCCGACCGCTCCGGTGCACCCGGCCGACGAGGCGACGAAGCTCAGAGCAGGCGGCAGATGGTCGATGACCGTGACGTCCTTCGCTTGCGAGGGGCCGTGGTTGACCACGGTGATCAGGTAGTCGAATGCCTGACCGGGCGCCACCGGGCCCGTCCCTGACGGCCTCTTGGTGATCGTCAGATCCGCTGTCGGCCCGGTCACCGTGCCACCCGGCAGGCCGGCGCCGGGATGCGGGCCGGTGTTGTTGCCGGGAGACGGGTCGGGCGTGGCCGCGACGACGGTGGCCTGGTTCGCGATGTCCGATCCATCACCGGGATACGCCGGGTCCAGACGCACCGTGATGACCCATGACGCCGTCGCGAGAGGCGCGAGCACGGGCAGCGGGCCGCAGCTGACCGTCTGCCCGCGTGCCGTGCAACCGTCGGCGGACGACACGAAGGAGAGAGGCCTCGGGAGCCGGTCGGTCACCATGACCTGCCTGGCTGCCGACGGACCGTGATTGATCACCGTGATCGTGTACCTGAACGTCTCCCCCGGGGCGACCCGTCCACCGGAGATCCGCCCCAGCGTCTGCAGGCGCGACGAAGACCCCAGGGCCTTGGCCCCGGTAGCGCCTGACGACCGGCCCGACAGCCGGCCCGACAGCGGCAACCAGGCGCTGCACCGAGCCGTCCGGGCGAGGACCTCGGCGACCGGGCCGGCCCCCACCGCAGGCGCGGCCGTCGGGCGCGTAACGGTCACCTCCCGCCCCGGCGAAAGGTCCCCCTCCCACAGAAGGCCACCGGAACCTGACGCCCCCTCGGCCTCCTCAGCCTCCTGACGGCCCTCGGCCGGCCCGGCCACACCCGTGGAGGGCGCGGCCAGCAGGGCCAGGCCGCGGATCGGCGCACTCCCGCGATTCGCCACCGTGATCACCTGCGCGGGACCGGCGGCGTCCGAAGCTGCGACGACACTCTGACGAGCCGCCAGCCCACCGCTCTCGCCCGCGCAGCCATCGGCACCCAATGCGGCGGCCGGGCCGCCTGGCGCCAAGCCGACACCCACCACTGCCAGAGCCCCGGACACCACCACCGCAACCCGACGCAGCAGACCCCCCGGGGCACACGTGCGGCGAGCACAAGGCCCTGCTTCTTCCTTCACGCGTCACTCCCGGGGGGACGGCTCTCTCAAGAACACGCTCCATACCCGAAGAAAATGTGACAATCACACCACTGATACATAGGTCATCTGTTCGGACCGCAGCACTCACCCCATCGGCAGTGACCGCCCCCGTGGTGGGGCCGTCCACACCGATTCGCTCGTCACACGATGCTGCGCGGCCAGAGCCTCCGCGCCAGGACGACGTTGACCTCCGCCGCGCACACGGTGAGTTGGGCACCCAGGGAGAGCCAGGCCAAGAGGCCGATCACGGTGGCGAAGAACCCGTAGATCTGAGTGGCATGCCGCAGTTGGTGGGTGACGAGCAGGCCGCCGAAGGTCTGGAGAACCGTCCACAGGGGGCCGGCCAGCAGGCTTCCCGGCAGCAGGGCGCGCAGCCCGATGTCCTTCGGCGTGAGAATGCGGAAGCAGACCAGGACAAGGGCGATGTTGAGCAGGACGGAGAGCACGAGGGCGCCGATGCGGGCCGGCAGCCCGCCCACCGCGGTGCCGATCAGGGCCGCGGCCGCGGTGCCGGCCGCCAGGCCGGTGCCGAGGGTGACGAAGAGCAGCAGGCTCCGTGCCAGACGCGGGAGGTAGCCGGGCCGGCGCCCGCCGGGGACGTTCCAGATCTCCGCCATCGCGTGCTGGAGGGCCTGAGCGACGCCGAGCGAGCCGTAGAGCAGGCCGAGCACGCCCACGGCCAGGGCGAGTCCGTTGCCTTGGACGGAGTGCACGTTCCCCCGCAGCTGCGAGCCGATGATCGGGAAATCGGCGAGCGCGGAGTTGACCACTGCCTGCTGTGCGCCCGGGTGGCCGTGCAGGACGAAGCCCAGGACCGTGCTGAGCAGCAGCATCAGCGGCAGCAGGGAGAGGAAGCCGTAGTAGGTGATCAGCGCAGCCAGGTAGCCGCCCCGGTCGTCTCCGTACTTCTTGACGACGCCGAACACGACGGCCGGCGCCGGGTGTCTCTGCTGCGCCCGGTCCAGCGCGCGCACCGTGCGTTCCAGCGGGTTCATCGCACCCCCTCGGTCGGGGCCGGCCACTGTCCGGCATGGTGCGCCTGCCCGGGTCCGCCGGGTCCGACACCGCTCAGGCCGACCGGAGTGCCTCGGCACTCGGCGCGGCGCGCGCCCGCTACCGGGGTTCCCGGCTCCGTGCTGCGCTGGTGTCCGCCCGGGGACGGGGGCACGCTGTTAGGGAACCCGTCGAGAAGACCGCAGGTCAGCGCCCCGGCCGAGCATGTGGGCCCCGAACACGCGGCCACATGAAGGAGTCCCCGTGATCCAGGTAGGCGACATCCGCGAATGGCGCACCCACGACGTCATCGACCCGGACGGCCACAAGATCGGCACGCTGGAGGCGATCTACATCGACACCGGCACCGACGCGCCGTCCATGGCCACCGTCCGGATCGGCCTGCCCGCCCGCCACCGCCTGGTCTTCGTCCCCTTGGACGGGGCGACCGTGGGACCCGGCTATGTGAAGGTCAACCACGCGAAGGCACTGGTGAAGGACTGTCCCGCGATCGCCGCCGACGACGTCCTGCCCGCCGAGGACGAGGGCGCGATCCTCCGGCACTACGGCCTGACCTACACCCCGGGCGCCGGTGGCGAACACCGCCTCGCCCGCCCCTGACCTTCGCGCGCTTTCGGTAGGCGTCAGCGGCGGCGGCCCGTCGAGCCGGTGCCGGACACTGGTCGGCCCCGGCCCGGGGCATGGCACGGGTACTGGCCAGGGTTCGGCACGGGCTCGACGGGCCCGCAGTCCCGGGATCGTGATCGGTGGATGCCGACCGGCATCCGTGGCGGCACGGGAGCTGACGATGGTGGAATTCAAGATCGAGGTCGTGGTCGTCCCGGTTTCGGACGTGGACCGGGCCAAGGACTTCTACACGCGGATCGGGTTCCGCGAGGACGTCGATTTCTCCGGCCCCGGCGGCTTCCGGGTCGTGCACCTGACTCCGCCCGGTTCGGCCGCGTCGCTCGTCATCGGCAGTGGCGTGACCGACGCGGCGCCGGGCTCCGAGCGCGGTGTGCACCTGATCGTGGACGACGTCGTGGCGGCCCGCGCCGAGTTGGCGGCCGCCGGGGTCGAGGTCAGCGAGGTCTTCCACGACGCCGGCGGGGTCTTCCACCACGCCGGCGCCGCCGAACGGGTCGCCGGCCCGCACCCGGCGCGGCAGTCGTACGGCTCGTTCGCGTCGTTCGCCGACCCCGACGGCAACACCTTCGTCCTGCAGGAGGTCACCACGCGGCGCCCCGGGCGGATCGGCCACGTGGCCTACCGCTCGGCCGACGAGCTCGAGTCGGCGCTGCGCGACGCGGCGCTCGCCCACGGCACGTACGAAGGCGAGCTCGGCCACCCGGATCCGGATTGGCCGGCGTGGTACGCCGCTCACCTGGCCCGCGCGGCCGGGCTCGGCAGCTGACGGGCGCTGATGGAACTGCCGTTCGGTGAGGGCGATTTCAGGAAGGAGCAGGGGCGGCATGAAGTCCATCACCACGACGATGGTGGGCCGCGAGGAGGAGCAGGCGGAGCTCGTGGCGTTCGTGACGTCCGCCACGGGTCGGGCTCTCGTCCTGCGCGGGGAGGCGGGGGCCGGCAGGAGTTCGCTGTTGAGCCACGCCGCCGCGGTGGCGGAGCGGGAGGGTCACGGCGTCATCCGGGCCGCCGAGCTCAGCGAGAACCGCACCGACCGGTCCCGGCGGCTGGCCGAGGCGGCCTTCGTCGCCGCTCACGCCGCCCGCCCCGGCCAGGCGCACCGGCTGGTCCGCGCGGGCCTCGCCCCCGGTTCGACGGGGTCGCCGGCCTCGGTACTGGCGGCCGCCTACCAGGCGCTCTACCAGGACGGAGACGTCCGCTCCACCCACCGGCAGGTCTCGGCCGCGATCGAGAAGCTGCGGGACGGCGGGTCGGCCGCGCTGTCCACTGTCGGCAGAGCCGAACCCGACGAGATCCTCACCCGGCTGGTGATCCTCCTCCTGGCGATCAGTCAGTACAGCGGGGACCACGCGGTCTGGGAGAGCACGCACGAACTCCTCGCCTCCCTGGGGAGCCTCGTCACCGAACGCTCGCGGATCTTCAGCGGCACCTGGAGCGATGTGACCAGGTACGGAGCCGTCTGGGCCGGGCCGGTGCGAGAAGCCGCCGCGAGCCTGCCGGACCTGGAGCCCTGGGACGTCACGCGATTCGGCGCGGCCGCGTACCACCTCGACCTCCTGAGCGACTACCGCCCGCACCTACAGCGCGTCGTGGACCGCGAGTTGGAGACCGGGGCGGTGGCCACCGGCATGGTCATGCTGCACCAGATCATGCTCGACCAGCTGGCTGTCGGCGAGTGGGCCGCAGCCGAGAACACCGGACGGCGCGGCCTGGACCTGGCGACCGGGCACGGCCACCGGCTGTTCGCCGCCCAGAGCCGCGCGTACCTGGCCCAGCTCGCGGCGCTGCGCGGACAGGTCGGGCGGGCGCGGGACCTGCAGGCCGAGGTGGACGCCTGGGCCCGCCCGCGCGGAGTGGGCTTCCTGACCCAGGTCGCCGACTCCGCCGGCGCGACCGCCGCGCTGAGCCGCGGTGACTACGAGGCCGCGTACCTGTACGCCATCGGCATCACGCAGCCGGGCACGTTCCGGCCCTGTGCGCACCAGGCCTCGCGCACCCTGCTCGACCTCGTCGAGGCCGCCCGACACACCGGACGCGTCGAGCAGGCCCGGGCGCATGCCGTCGCCGCCCGCGACGCCGGTCTGCCGCTCGTGTCACCCCGCCTGGCGCTGATCACCTACGGCGCGCTGGCGATGACCGCGGAGAGTGAGCCGGAGGCCGCCGAGATGTTCGCTCGGGCCGAATCCCACCCGGACGCCGCCCGCTTCCCGTTCGAGCTGGCCCGGATCCGGCTGGCCCACGGCATCCGACTGCGCCACGTCCGGGGCCGGGCGGCGGCGCGGCAGTACCTGGTCCCGGCGGCCGAGGCGCTCGAGCGGCTGGGCGCGGCCGGCTGGACCGAGCGCGCCCGAGCCGAACTGCGCGCCACCGGGGGCCCACCGCGCGCCTCGACGCTGAACGTGGCCTCGCTGACCTGGCAGGAACGCCGCATCGCCGACCTGGCCGCCAGTGGCCTGACGAACAAGGAGATCGGCGGGCGGATGCGGCTGTCGCCGCGTACGGTCAGCTCGCACCTGTACCGCGTCTTCCCCAAGCTGGGCATCGCGAGCCGCGCGGCGCTGCGCGATGCGCTGAGCCGGGCCGAGGAGTTTGCGCAGGTCTGATGCCACAGGTCCTCGATGCCTCAGCGCCTCAGTGCCTCGGTACCCCTTCGACTGTCTCGACGTCATGTGACTGATGTGTCCGGCCGATGGCCGAAGAAGAGTGGAGGCACCAGTGAGCCTCCGGAAAGGATCAGACATGATCAACAGGCGTACCTTCACCAAGGCGGTCGGTCTCGGCGCGGGCGCCACGGCCGTGTCGGTCGCCGCGGCCGCGAACACGTCTGCGGCCTTCGCAACCGCTTCCGACCGGCCCAGCCGCCCCGGCCGCCCGGCCCCGGTCATCCCGACCATCGCCCCGGGCACGCACACCACGTTCTCGGACCTGAAACGAGTGCAGGCCGGCGTGCTCGACATCGGCTACGCCGAGGCCGGGCCGAAGCACGGGCCCGTGGTCATCTGCCTGCACGGCTGGCCGTACGACATCCACAGTTTCGTCGACGTGGCGCCGCTGCTGGCGGACGCCGGCTACCGGGTGATCGTGCCGTACCTGCGGGGCCACGGCGCCACCACCTTCCTGTCGCCGACGACCGCCCGCAACGCGCAGCAGTCCGCGATCGCCCTCGACATCATCGCCCTGATGGACGCCCTGAAGATCCACCAGGCGGTGCTGGCCGGCTTCGACTGGGGCTCGCGGACCGCCGACATCATCGCGGCGCTGTGGCCGGAGCGGGTCAAGGCGCTGGTGTCGGTGAGCGGTTACCTCATCACCAACCTCGCTTCGCAGCGGAACCCGCTGCCGCCGAAGGCCGAACACACCTGGTGGTACCAGTACTACTTCGCCACCGACCGCGGCCGCGTCGCCATGGAGACCAAGCAGAACCGGCACGACCTGTGCCGCCTGGTGTGGGACGAGGTCTCCCCGACCTGGGACTTCGACGACGCCACCTTCGAGCGCACGGCCGCCGCGTTCGAGAACCCCGACTACGCCGCCATCGTGATCCACAACTACCGCTGGCGCCTGGGCCTGGCCGACGGCGAGCGCCGCTACGACCGCTACGAGCAGTTGCTCGCAGCCCGGCCGGTCATCACCGTGCCGACCATCGCCCTGGACCCCGCGCTCGACCCGTTCCTGGCCACGACCGACGGCACGGGGTACCGGAACTTCTTCACCGGCGCCTACCAGCACCGCGTGCTCACCGGTATCGGCCACGATGCACCGCAGGAGGCGCCCACGGCGTTCGCCCAGGCCGTGGTGGACGCCGACCACCTGTGACCCGCACGGTCAGTCGCGCGAGTCCTGGACGCAGCGGAAGCGGCTCGCGGCGCCCGGGTCACCGTGGCCGGTGTAGCGGGAGACCATCGGGTAGCGGCACACGTCGCGGGCGACGGTCCGGCCGGCGGCGGTGGGCAGGGTGGCGTGCAGCACGGTCGGGGCCTGGCCGTGCTCGACCCAGGCGGTCAGCGCGGCCAGGTCGTCTACGCCGCCGCCGTTCAGGCCGCAGTGCGCGACTCCGGGCGCCAGGAAGACGCGGTAGAAGCCGTCGACCTTCTTGGTGTCGCCCATCAGGGCATCGACGCGCTTGCGGTAGTCGACCGTGCCCGCGGTGGGGATCAGTTGGTCGGCGTCACCCTGCCAGGTGATCAGCTTGCCACCGGCGTTGCGGAACGCGGAGAGGTCCGCATCGCGGGTGCCGATGACCGAGTCGTACTCCGTGCGGGCCTTCCGGAAGATCTCGTCGAACTGCGCGTAGCTGAGGTTCGCGGTGTCGAACGAAGGCTGCTGCTCCACGAAGTTGGCGACCCACTGGGCCGGGACGATGAACGGCGAGCCGGTGGTGACGCCGTTCGGATCGGTCTTGCTGGCGGCCAGGTAGCTGAAGTCGGCGCCGATCGGCAGGCCGTACCAGAGCCGCTTGCCGAACGCGTCGCGCGGGCCGTCCCAGATCTTGCGGACCACGTCGGCATCGGCGGCGGTGATCGTGTACTGCTTGCCGTCGCACACGACCGTGGTGCCGATCAGGCGGCGCGGGTCGTAGTCGCAGCGGTTCGGGTCGCTGATCAGGCCGTCGACCACGCCGTCGAGCTTGTCGCAGGCCTTCAGCGCGGCCTGGTTGAAGGCGTTGAACTCGCACGTGGTGGGAGTAGGTGTGCTCCTGGTTCATCACCACCTGCGGCCAGAGGGTGGCCACTTCGAACTGGTTCCAGTTGACGGCGGGGGCGTCGGCGTTGATGCCGTTGAAGTCGGTGGGGTACTGCTGGGCCTCCAGGTAGCCTTGACGGCCGCCGGTGGAGCAGCCGTTGAAGTAGGCGTAGGACGCGGCGTGGCCGTAGACGTCGTCAACGACCTGCTTGCCGACGATCGCCATCTCGTGAACCGAGCGCGAGGCGAAGTTCCGCAACAGTGCGGCGTTGAGCCCGCCTTGGGGGTTCAGCGCCCAGCTGCTGTCCAAGCCGCTGGTGTCCACGCCGGCGTCGGTGGTGGCGGCCGCGTAGCCCTGCTTGATCGCCGCGGCCACGGAGCCGATGTTCCCGGCCGCGTAGGCGGCGCCGCCGTCCGCCTGGAAACGGCCGTTCCAGCCGGACTGCGGCAGCCAGATCTGCACCTTGGCGTGGTCGTTCGCACCCGGGTGGGTCAGCGTGACCGTCACCTCGCAGTGCGCCGGGACGTCGGGCGCCGGGTAGCCGCCCAACGGCGGAGCACCGGGCACCTGGAACGTGCCCGCCGGGACGGCCGTCGCGGTCACCGACTCCACCGTGGTGCCGTCCGGCGCCGACAGCCGGGCCGGGGTGCAGGCGAACGAAGCGGGGCTGGCGGCGGCCAGGGTCGCGGTGGGCACCGGACCGGCCGACGCACTGGCCAGTGCGCATACGGCACCGGCCGCCGCCAGCGAGACACCAGCCGACGCGAGCGTCAGAAGCCGTCGTTTCATGATCTCTCCTCGGATTCGGGGGTGGCGCCATCACTGTCCTCGGCACACCGGCCCGGGCACATCAGTCAACTGACGCTGAGTCAGGACTGCGGGTGCACTCGCCCTACCAGGCAGAAGGCTCGACGTCAGTTGACCGATGCGGCCGGGGAGAGCCGCGGGCGACGATCCGCGGCATTCATCGATGGGAGAAGGCGCCGGCGATCTCCCGACGGGAGGAGATCCCCAGCTTGGCGAAGACCTTGCGCAGGTGCCACTCGACCGTGCGAGGGCTGAGGAACAACTGCGCGCCGATCTCCGCGTTCGGGTGCCCGGTGGCCGCGAGCCGGGCTATCTGCGCCTCCTGCGGGGTCAGGACCGGCGCGCCGAGGGTCCGCTTGCGGACGGTCTCACCGGTGGCGAGCAGCTCCCGGCGGGCCCGTTCCGCGAACGCCTCGATGCCCATCTCCGCGGCCGCCTCGTGCGCCGCGCGCAGCTCGGTGCGCGCCTGGGCCCGCCGGTTCTGGCGGCGCAGCCATTCGCCGAGCAGCAGCCGGGTCCGCGTCTCGAGCACGCCGAGTCCGCCCCGGCCGAAGTGGTCGGCGGCCTCGCGGTAGTGGTCCTCGGCCTGTTCGGGTGCTCCGGTCAGGGCGTCGGCGACGGCCAGCGCGCCCAGCGCCCAGGGCGTGCCGGCCCGGCTCCAGTCGGCCAGCTGCTCGCGCGCCAGGGCCGCCGCGGCCCGGTCGCCGGCCCGGGACGCCGCCTCGACCAGCTCGCTGCACGTCCAGTGGTGCACGACGAGGTCCTGGTATTTGGCGCCCTGGAGGGCGGCTTCCATCGCGAGCGGGTAGTTGCCCAGGCCGTTGTGGAGCACCGCCCGGGCGCAGGCCGCGGTGGCTGTGAGCCGGCCCAAACCGTGCTGCTCGCCATCGCGTTCCAGCTCCTCGATCAGCTCCAGGGCCGGTCGTTCCCGCCCCCGGTACGCGCTGATCAAGGCTGTCGTGGCCAGGCGCGTCGCCGTGCCCGCTGCGTCCGCGACGGCCGCGCCCTCGGCCAGCAGGTCCCAGGCCTCGGAGGTACGCCCCGCGTAGCCCAGCGCGGCCGCCCGGTAGGGCACCGCCGTCGCGAGGATCGACAGCGTGCCCGTCGTCCGGGCGAAGCGAACCGCCCGGTCGGTGATGTCCAGCCACGCCTGGAGATCGCCCAGCTCCACGGCGGCGTCGGCGGCCGGCCACAGGAGAGCCGGATCCTCGTCGTCGGTGAGGGAGCGCACTGCCCTGAGGGAGCACGGCGCCCGCGCCAGCAGCGGGAAAGCGGCCACCGGGCCGTCCAGGGTCCACACCACCAGGGCTCGGAGAAGGACCCCTGCCGGCTCATCGCCGGGCGGCAGCTCGCGAGCGGCCTCGGCGACCCGTCGCAGTCCGCCTTCGTCGTGCCGGCCGGCCCAGATGGCCGCGCCGAACGCCGCGAGGTGGGTCTCCCGCGCGGCGGCCGGGTCGAGCTCGCTGAGCCGGCCCGCCGCGTCGAGCAACGGCTGCACCACGCCCAGCCCTTGACTGGTCATGGCCGAGGCCTTGGCCCGCAGCCGGCTGGCATCGGCCTGCTGCAGCCGGTCCAGCGGCCCCAGTTCGGCGGCGGCGAGCAGGTCGGGCACGCGAGCCGGCGCGCCTGCGGCGAGGTGGGCCCCCACGGCTGCCAGCGCGCGCCGCGCCCGCTCCTTCCGGTCGGGGGTGAGCGCGGCGGCCCGTTCCAGGAAGGAGGCGGCGGCTGCCCGGCCGCCGCGCGCCAGGGCCCGGCCGGCGGACCGCTCCAGCGCGGCGGCGACCGGCTCGTCCGGCCCGACCGCGGCATGGGCCTGGTGCCAGGCCCGCCGGTCGGGATCGCGCTCGGCATCGGTGGCCTCAGCCAGGGCGCGGTGCGCCGCGCGCAGGGCGGCGGCATCCGCGCCACGCCAGACGGCCGAACGCACCAGCGGGTGCCGGAACCGCACCGGGGCTCCCAGCGTGATCAGGCCTGCGGCCTCGGCCGGTGCCGCAGCCTCGATCCCGATGCCCAGCAGGGCCAGCGCATGCCACAACAGCGGTCCGTCGCCGACCGGTTCGACCGCCGCGACGAGCAGCAGGGCGCGGGTGTCGGCCGGCATCGCATCGACGCGCCGGCGGAAGCCGTCCTCGATCCGGGTCGCCAGCGGGCCGACCCCTGGTCCGCCGAAGCCGAACGCCAGCTCCGCCGGTGACAGGCCCCGGGGCAACTCCAGCAGGGCGAGCGGGTTTCCGCCGGTCTCGGCGACGATCCGGTCCCGCACCCGGGCGTCGGCGTCGGCCAACCCGTGCAGGGCAAGGTCCGGCAGACCGGAGAAGCCCGCCTCCTCCCTCCCGCCGGTGATCCGCTCGGCGAACACCAGGGCCACCGATTCGGCGTCCAGCCGACGCCCGACGAACGCCAGGATCCGATGGGACATCAGGTCCAGCCACTGCGCGTCATCGACCAGGCAGACCAGCGGGGACCGGGCCGCCGCCTCGGCGAAGAGCCCGAGGACGGCGAGCCCGACCAGCAGCATCTCGGGCGGGTTCCCCGCGCTCAGGCCGAACGCGACCCGCAGCGCCTCCTGCTGCACCGCCGGCAGCCGATCGAGGTGCGACAGCAACGGGACGCACAGGCGTTGCAGGGCCGAGTAGGCAAACTCGGACTCGGCTTCGACGCCGGCCGCCCGTACCGTCTGCAGCTGCGCCGCCTGCCCGGCGAGATGGTCGAGCAGCGCCGATTTGCCGACGCCGGCCTCGCCGCGCAGCACCAGCACCCGACTGCGCCCGTCGCGCACCTCGCGCAGCAGGCGGTCCAGTGCCTCCAACTCCCGGGCCCGCCCGAGTAGCTGCTGCTTCGCTTGGTTCGGCATGGCCCCTCCGGCACGAGTTCCTCCCGGGGGAGCTACGCCCATCCTACGAAGAGCACCGGCTGAGCTACACGGAGTCGATCACCGGAAATTCCTCCCCGATCACGGCAACCTTCGTGCGGGTGGCGGCAACTGACAGGCAACCGAGGCCGAGACCAAGGCCCACTACGCCAGAGGGACATGCCGTTGCCTGACAAGAACCGTTCCCATCGCCGCCGTCCGGCAACCCGCCGCGTACTCGCCGCCGCCCTGCTTCTCGCCGCCGCGGGCGCCTCCGTGCCGCTGATCGCCCAGGCCGCACGCACGACGAAGGCCCCCACACCGACCACGATCGGCGACGCGGCGGCCGGCAGCGGCCGCTACTTCGGTACGGCGGTGTCCACGGGCAGGCTCGGCGACTCGACGTACTCCGGCATTCTCGACCGGGAATTCAACATGGTCACCCCGGAGAACGAGATGAAGTGGGACACCACCGAACCCTCCCGCGGGTCGTTCAACTTCGCCCCCGCCGACTCGATCGTCGACCAGGCCTCCGCGCACGGCCAGCGGATGCGCGGCCACACCCTGGTCTGGCACTCCCAACTGCCCGGCTGGGTCGGCTCCATCACCGACGCCAGCACCCTGCGCAGTGTGATGGACAACCACATCACCCAGGAGATGACCCACTACAAGGGCAAGATCTACGCCTGGGACGTGGTCAACGAGGCCTTCGCCGACGACGGCAGCGGCGGCCACCGCAGCTCGGTCTTCCAGAACGTGCTGGGCAACGGCTTCATCGAGGAGGCCTTCCGCACCGCCCGGACCGCCGACCCTTCGGCCAAGCTCTGCTACAACGACTACAACATCGAGAACTGGTCCGACGCCAAGACGCAGGGCGTCTACGCCATGGTCAAGGACTTCAAGTCCCGCGGCGTGCCCATCGACTGTGTCGGCTTCCAGAGCCACTTCGGCGCCGGCGGCCCGCCGGCCAACTTCCAGACCACGCTGGCCAGCTTCGCCGCGCTCGGGGTGGACGTCCAGATCACCGAACTCGACATCGCCCAGGCGTCTCCCGCTGCGTACACCAACGCCGTTCAGGACTGCCTCGACGTCGCTCGCTGTACCGGCATCACCGTGTGGGGCATCCGCGACAGCGACTCCTGGCGCACCGGCGAGAACCCGCTGCTGTTCGACGGCAACGGCAACAAGAAGCCCGCCTACAACGCGGTACTCACCACTCTGAGCAGCGCCGGCGGCGGCACCCCGGGTGGCGGCACACCGAGCGGGGGCACGCCGGGCATCAGCTCCGGCAGCGTCTACACGCTCTCCGACGCGGCCGCCGGACGCGTTCTCGACGAGTACGCGGGGCAGAACGGCAACGGCACCCCGCTCCAGGTGTGGGACGCCAGCAGCGCCGCCAACCAGCAGTGGAAGGCCACCCGGAACGGCGACGGTTCCTACACGCTGACCAACCTCGCCAGTGGCCGGGTCCTGGACGAGCCGGGCAACCAGACCGGCAACGGCACGAAGATGCAGGTCTGGGACTCCAACGGCGGCGCCAACCAGCACTGGAAGGCCACCCGGAACGGCGACGGCTCCTACACGCTGACCAACCTCGCCAGCGGCCGGGCGCTGGAGATCCCCGGCGGTCAGACCGCCAACGGCGCTCCCGTCCGCGTCTGGGACGCCACCGGCGGCGCCAACCAGCACTGGAACCTCAGCTCGCCCGCGTCGACGGGCGGCGGCACGTGCGCGCTGCCGTCGACGTACCACTGGTCCTCGACGGGTGCGCTCGCGCAGCCGGCGAACGGCTGGGCGTCGGTGAAGGACTTCACCGACGTGGTGTACAACGGCAAGCACCTGGTCTACGCCTCGAACGTGTCGGGGTCGTCATACGGTTCGATGATGTTCAGTCCCTTCACGAACTGGTCGGACATGGCCTCGGCCGGCCAGACCGGGATGGCCCAGGCCGCGGTGGCGCCCACGCTGTTCTACTTCGCGCCCAAGAACATCTGGGTGCTGGCGTACCAGTGGGGTCAGTGGCCGTTCATCTACCGCACGTCGAGCGACCCCACCAACCCCAACGGCTGGTCCGCGCCGCAGCCGCTGTTCACCGGCAGCATCCCGGGCTCCGGCACCGGCCCGATCGACCAGACCCTGATCGCCGACGGCCAGAACATGTACCTGTTCTTCGCCGGTGACAACGGCAACATCTACCGGGCGAGCATGCCGATCGGGAACTTCCCGGGCAACTTCGGCTCGTCCTACACGACGGTCATGCACGACACGCCGAACAACCTGTTCGAGGCGCCGCAGGTCTACAAGGTCAAGGACCAGAACCAGTACCTCATGATCGTCGAGGCACAGGGCAGCGGCGGGCGCTACTTCCGCTCCTTCACGGCCTCCAGCCTGAGCGGCGCGTGGACCCCGCAGGCCGGCAGCGAGAGCAACCCCTTTGCGGGCAAGGCCAACAGCGGCGCCACCTGGACCAACGACATCAGCCACGGCGACCTGATCCGCAACAACCCCGACCAGACCATGACCATCGACCCCTGCAACCTGCAGTTCCTCTACCAGGGCAAGTCCCCCACCGCGACCGGCTCGTACGACCAACTGCCCTGGCGGCCGGGCGTCCTGACCCTGCAACGCTGACCAGCCTGATCCACGGGTGACACTCACTGCCCGAACGCAACCCCAGCCGTGCATCGGCTGGGGTTGCCCCATTTCCAGCGCACCACTCGGAGGCCGGCGGTCAGGACTTGCGCAGCGCCGGGGCCGGTGCGCCGATCAGCAACCTGCGGACGGCGTCCCAGGCTTGGCGGACCGCCGCGCTGACGGCCGGCGGGTCGCTGCCGAGCACGCGCAGCCAGGCGCCGGTGTCCTCGGGCAGCACGCTCACGCCGTACAGCAGGCCGCAGCCGTCGAGCGCCTGGTGCAGGACGTCGGCGACCTCGTCGGCGGGTGCCAGCGGGGTGACGGCGTAGAAGGTGGACACCAGATCGTGCCCCGCCAGCACGGCGGGGCCGGTGACCCCGGAGCCGGCGGGCTCCAGGCGGACGGTGTCCAGCGCGAAGAGCCGGCCGCCCGGCCGGCGCCACTCCAGGTCGGCGGCGAACACCTGGTACGCGTTGCGCTCGCCGTGCGCCAGCCGGCCGGCCAGCACGGTCTCCCCGGCGAGCACGGTCGCGGTCGGGTCGGCGGTGATCACCGTGCGCTGGTAGAACCGCGAGCCGCGGTGCGGGATGGTCGGCTCGGGCAGGTACTCGACGTAGCTGTCCTCCGCCGCGGTGAGGAAGACCTGCTGGGTGGCGTAGTCGGTGTCCATCCGGTGCAGCTTGGTGGCGGCCTGGGTGGTGAGGTGGACGGCGGTGCCGGCGCCGCAGTGCAGGTCGAGCCGGAGGCGGTCGGCCTGCACGATGCCGCCGCCGGTGGACATCAGGTACGTGATCGCCAGGTCCGGCCGGGCCGGGTCGAAGTAGAGCGGACGCATGATCTGCAGCGGCGACTTCTGGTAGTGGGTGACCAGTTCGGTCCGCCCGCCGACCTGCTCGAAGCCCAGCTCCAGCAGGCCGATCTTGCCCGGCCGGCCGACCCCGAGCGCCGACGGCCGGCCGGCGTGCCGCAGCACGGCGCCGGGGACGCGCGCGGGCTCGTAGTGGGCCGGGGCCAGCCTCGCCACTGTGGTCACGCCGGGACCTTGCGGTAGGACTCCAGCAGGTCGGCGACCCGGTCGAGGCCGTCGCCGGTCAGGCTGTTGGTGAGCACCACCGGGCGGCCCTCGCGCACCCGGTCGGCGTCGGCGGTCATCACGTCGAGGTCGCAGCGGACGTACCGGGCGATGTCGATCTTGTTGATGATCAGGACGTCGGAGTCGGTGATGCCCGGGCCGCGCTTGCGGGGCATCTTCTCGCCCTCGGCGGTGTCCAACACGAAGAAGAACATGTCCACCAGCACCGGACTGAAGGTCAGCGTGAGGTTGTCGCCGCCCGACTCGTAGAGCAGCGTGTCAACGTCCGGGAAACGCTCCAGGAGTTCGGCGCCGGCGGCCAGGTTCATGGTCGGGTCGTCGCGGACGGCGGTGTGCGGACAGGCGCCGGTCTCCACCCCGACCACCTTGGCCGGGTCGAGCAGCCCGGCCAGGTTGCGGCGCACGTGCTGCGCGTCCTCCTGGGTGTAGATGTCGTTGGTGATGACCGCCGGGCGCCGGCCCCGGGCGATCAGCACCGGCACCAGGGCCTCGATCAGCGCCGTCTTGCCGGAGCCCACCGGTCCGGCCACGCCGACCCGCAGCACGTCGTCCGTCATGTCCTGCCTTCTCTCTCGATGCGTTCCGACTGATCTGACTGCCGTCAGGACGCGAACATCCTTGCCTCGGCGCGCTCGTGGCGGCCCGACATGACGTCGGCGAGCGGTACGCAGCCGCCGAGGTCGGCCGCCTCCCGGTGCAGTGCGGCCTCGGTGACCTCCTTGATCACCGGGGCGATCGCCCGCAGCGTGATCTGGGCACGGCGGTGGTCGGTCAGCCGCAACCGCAGTGCGGCTCCGGTGAAACTGACGGCGAACGCGAACAGGTCGCCGGCCACCGCCTGTTCGGCGCCCACGCCGCCGGCCGCGTACGCTACGCCGGCCGCGACCGCCTGACAACAGGGCGTCCGCTTCGCTGCCACCAGCTCCGCGAAGCGGTCCAGGGCGGCGCCGCCCAGCGCGAGTTGCGCCGTGTCCAGCATCTGCCGTCCGGTCCGGGTGGCGGCCAGCCGCAGCTCGCGGTTGAGCTTGCTGGCGTGCAGCCGTTGGTCGATCTCGACGACGGTGTCCCAGTCCCCTTTGGTGGCGGCCCGGTTGGCGATGGCGAGTGCGGTGGCGTCGGCCGGGCCGACCGAGTGGCGCAGGAGGTCGGTGAGTAGTGCGGGCATGCTGTGCTGGTCGACCTGCCCGGCCTGTCGGAAGCCCTCCAGGCTGTGGGAGAGGGTGTAGAGGCCGCTGGGGAACGCGGAGTCGGTGAGTTGGAGGCTGACCAGCAGTGCGTCGAGGGTGGCGGTCATGCGAGGTAGAAGAGGTGGTTGAGCGGCAGGGTTTCGGCCGGCGCGATGGTGGCCGGTTCGCCGTCCAGCGTCACCTGGTACGTCTCCGGGTCGACCTCGATCCGGGGCAGCGCGTCGTTGCGCACCATGTGCTGCTTGCCCACCGTCCGGCAGTGCCGAACCGGCAGCACCCGGCTCTCCAGGCCGAGTTCGGTCGGCACCCCGCGGTCGATGGCGGCCTGGGACATGAAGGAGACGCGGGTGGCCTGTCGGGCGCGGCCGTAGGCGCCGTACATCGGGCGGTAGTAGATCGGCTGGGTGGTGGGCAGCGAGGCGTTGGGGTCGCCCATCAGCGCCCAGTTGACCATGCCGCCCTTGATCACCAACTTGGGCTTGGCGCCGAAGGAGTTGATCGGCCACAGCACGATGTCGGCGAGCTTGCCCGGCTCCAGCGAGCCGATGTAGTCGGCGGTACCGGCGGCGATCGCCGGGTTGATGGTCAGCTTGGCCAGGTAGCGCAACACCCGGAAGTTGTCGTGGCGTTCGCTGTCGCCGCCCAGCTTGCCGCGCTGGTCCTTGCAGTGGTGGGCGGTCTGGAACGCCCTCGCGAAGGACTCGCCGATGCGGCCCATGGCCTGGGAGTCGGAGGAGAAGATGCTGATCACGCCCTCGTCGTGCAGCACGGTCTCGGCGGCCACCGTCTCCGCGCGCACCCGCGAATCGGCGAAGGAGA
>NZ_JBWXUE010000007.1:92165-275138 GCF_057158765.1 Kitasatospora sp. NEAU-69 | reverse complement strand
AAGGGGTGGAGCTGACCGGTACTAATAGGCCGAGGGCTTGTCCTCAGTTGCTCGCGTCCACTGTGTTGTTCTGAAACAACGACCCCACACCAAGGCCCCTTTTCATGGGGGCGGGTGTGGTGCGGTTGACAGTTTCATAGTGTTTCGGTGGTCATAGCGTGAGGGAAACGCCCGGTTACATTCCGAACCCGGAAGCTAAGCCTTACAGCGCCGATGGTACTGCAGGGGGGACCCTGTGGGAGAGTAGGACGCCGCCGAACAATCATTCAGGGAAAGCCCCTGGCCAGCAATGGCCAGGGGCTTTTTCGCGTTCTGGCGCCGGTGGACTGGCGATTACCATCAAGGCATGGCACGCCCCGGCCCTAAGGCCCGCCCCGAACCCCAACCGCGCCCCGAGCCCTTCGGCTTGGCCACCGACCCGTTTGCCCTGGAGACCTCGCACGAGGTGGCCGCGATGTACCTGGCACCGCCCGAGCGGGTACTGGTCCTGCGGCTGGATGCCGACACGATGCTCCGGCCCAAGCTGCGCGACGAGCTGCGGGAGCGCAGTCAGGATCCGCTGCCGGCGACCGTGCGGACCCTGCTCACGAGCCTCGACACCACGCGGGACAAGGTGCTCGGAACGCTGCACCGGCGCCGGCGCGGTGTGGAGTTCCGCCGGTTCCTGACGCAGCTGGAGCGCGAGCTGCCGGAGAGCGGCGAGCTGCACCTGATCTGCGACAACTACTTCACCCACAAGTCGCCGACGGTGGTGAACTGGCTGCGCGCGCACCCGCGGGTGACGATGCACTTCGCGCCGACCGAGGAGGCCTGGCTGGCGATCGTCGAGCGCTGGTTCGGCTACCAGGCCGCGCGCGAGGCGTTCCACGGGGACAAGTCCTCCGCGGTCGAGCTGTCGCAGGGGATCGCTGCCTGGATGCAGGCGAACGAAGCGGTCGCCGAGGTCGAGGAGACGGTCGAGGAGACCGCTGAGGAGACCGCCACCGCGCACGTCTGGATCAAGCCCGCCCACGACTGAGCGGTCCGCTGCCGCTGTGGGGTCTGCTGAGCGGGGGCCTGCCCCTACAGCCGGCCCGCCGCCTTCAGCGCCAGGTACGCGTCCGCCAGCGCGGGGGGCAGCGCGGCCGGCGGCGCGTCCAGCACGGTGGCGCCGAGCCGGGTGAGGCGCTCGGCGACCGCACGCCGGTCGGCCCGGGTCTGCTCGGCGGCGGCCGCGCCGTAGACGGCGGGCAGCGTGCCGCGGCCGGCGGCGAGCTCCGCCAGCCGGGGATCGGCGACCGAGGCGATCAGCACCTCGTGGCGCTGGGTGAGCCGGGGGAGCAGCGGCAGCAGGCCGTCCTCGGCGGGCCCGGCGTCCAGGCCGGTGAGCAACACGATCAGGGAGCGGCGCGGCGCGAGGCGCAGCGCGGCGGCGGTCAGCGCACGCATGTCCGTCTCGACCAGGGCCGGTTCCAGCAGGGCCATCGCGTTGGTGAAGGCCGGCAGGACCTCGGTGGCCGAGCGGCCGATCACCGAGCCGCGCTGGCGCAGGTCGTGCGCGAGCAGATCGACCCGGTCGCCCGCCTTGGTGGCGAGCGCGGTGAGCAGCAGTGCGGCGTCCAGCGCGGCGTCCAGCCGGGGTGCGTCGCCGACCCGGCCGGCCGAGGTGCGGCCGGAGTCCAGCACGATCAGGATGTGCCGGTCGCGCTCGGGCCGCCAGGTCCGCACGGCGACGGTGTTCCGGCGGGCGCTGGCCCGCCAGTCGATCGAACGCACGTCGTCGCCGGGCAGGTACTCGCGCAGGCTGTCGAACTCGGTGCCCTGGCCACGGGTCAGCAGCGAGGTGCGGCCGTCCAGTTCGCGCAGCCGGGCGAGCCGCGAGGGCAGGTGCTTGCGGCTGGTGAAGGGCGGCAACGCCCGTAGCGTCCAGGGGACTTGGTGCGATCCCTGACGGCCGGCCAGACCGAGCGGGCCGAGCGAGCGGATCGTCACCCGGACCGGCCGGTGATCGCCGCGCCGGGTGGGCCGCAACGCGGTGCCGGCCCGGCGGCGCTCGCCGGCCGGGATCAGCAGCGTGTGCCGGGAGGCGGCCTGCTCGGTGCCGGGCGCGAACGCGGACGGCGCCCAGGCGTCCCGCAGCCGGGCCCGAAGGACCCGCCCCGACGGGTTGGTGACGGTGAGAGTGACCGTGGCCGGCTCGCCGAGCCGGACCGACTGGTCCCCCTCCCGGACCAGCCGCAGCCCGCGCACCGGCGCGGCGAGCAGCAGATCGGCGAGGACGGCCAGCAGCAGCACGCCGCCGACCGCCGCGATCCCGGTCCAGGACGGCAGCAGGAGTCCGACCACCAGGCTGCCCAGGGCGGCGAGGAGAGCGGTACGGCCGGTGAGGGCCACGGTGGACTCCTAACGGATGAATCGATGACGGGTGGGCCGCTCCGGGGCGACCGCTCAGCGCGGGGCGGGGGTCTGGGCCAGCACGGCCTGGATCACCGAGTCGGCGGTGACCCCCTCCATCTCGGCCTCGGCCCGCAGCTTGACCCGGTGGCGCAGCGTGGGCAGCGCGAGCGCCTTCACGTCGTCGGGGGAGACGTAGTCGCGGCCGGCCAGCCAGGCCCAGGCCCGTGAGGTGCTGAGCAGCGCGGTGGCGCCGCGCGGCGAGACGCCGAGCGCGAGCGAGGGCGACTGCCGGGTGGCCCGGCAGAGGTCGACGATGTACGCGAGCACCTCGGGCGAGACGGTGAGCTTGGCGATCTGCTCGCGTGCGGCCGCCAGGTCGGCCGGACCGGCCACCGGGCGCACACCGGCGGCCCGCAGGTCGCGCGGGTCGAAGCCGGCGGCGTGCCGGCTGAGCACCTGGAACTCCTGGTCGCGCTCGGGCAGCGGCAGGATCAGCTTGAGCAGGAAGCGGTCCAGCTGGGCCTCGGGCAGCGGGTAGGTGCCCTCGTACTCCAGCGGGTTCTGGGTTGCGGCGACCAGGAACGGCACCGGCAGCGGCCGCGGTTCGCCGTCCACCGTGACCTGGTGCTCCTCCATGGCCTCCAGCAGCGAGGCCTGGGTCTTCGGCGGGGTGCGGTTGATCTCGTCGGCGAGCAGCAGGTTGGTGAAGACCGGGCCCGGCTGGAACGAGAACTCGGCGGTGCGGGCGTCGTAGACCAGCGAGCCGGTGACGTCGCCGGGCATCAGGTCGGGGGTGAACTGGATCCGCTTGGTCTCCAGGCTGAGCGCGGTGGAGAGGGTGCGGACCAGCAGCGTCTTCGCGACGCCGGGCACGCCCTCCAGCAGCACGTGGCCGCCGCAGAGCAGCGCCACCACCAGGCCGGTGACGGCCGGGTCCTGGCCGACCACGGCCTTGCCGATCTCGGCGCGCAGCGCGCCGAGCGCCTGCCGGGGGTCCGCCGGAGCGGCGTCCGCGGACACGGGAGTGGGCTGCTCGGTCACGGCTGTCGTACCTGCCTTTCCAGGGCATCGAGGTCGTCGGCGAGCCGCAGCAGCGCGGCGTCGTCGGTCGGGGGCGCGCCGTACAGCAGGGCGTGCAGGGTGCCGGGATCCCGGCGGTGGGTCGGCTCCGGGGAGCCGGCGGGAGTGGTGGGCCGGGCAGGCAGCCGGGTGGCCAGCGCGGCGAGCAGCGCGGTGCCGTCCGGCTCGCCGCCACCGCCGAGCGGGACGCCGAGGGCGGGGGCGAGCCGGTGTCGGGTGGCGCGGCGCAGGGCCTCGGCCGCCCGGCCGCGCGCCTTGGCGCGGTGGTACAGCCGGGCCCGGCCCTCGGTGGTCTCGGCGGCGCGCACCACGACCGGCAGCGGCTCGGCGACCACCGGGCCGAGCCGGCGGGCGCGCCAGGCCGCGGTGAGCAGCGCGGCGATCGCCAGTTGCAGTGCGGCCCAGTGCCAGCCGGCCGGGATCAACTGGGTGATCGACTTCTGCGGCGCGTCGCCGGCGGGCGTGGCGCCGTAGTCGGGCAGGTACCAGAGCAGGTGCGGCTGCGAGCCGAGCAGGCCGAGCGCGAGCGAGGCGTTGCCGTCCTTGGCGAGGCGCTGGTTGGTCAGGAAACGGCCGGATCCGAGCACGATCACCTCGCTGCCGCCCGGGCCGGTGGTGCTCAGCAGGGCGGGGTGGCCGTCGCGCGGGTAGCAGCCGGTGGCGCCGTCGCCTGCGACGTAGAGCAGGCCGCCGAGCTCGGCGCTGCCGGCCAGGGCGGCCTCCGGGAGGTCGCACTCGGGGGCGGTGCTCGCGGAGCTGAGGTTCAGCGGCAGACCGCCCAGCTCGGCGGTGTGCACGGCGGGCGCGAGCAGGCCCAGCGCCCTGCTGTCGGGGGAGATCAGCACCAGGCGGCGGTGGCCGGCCGAGGCGAGTGCGGTCAGCTGGTCGTCGGTGAGCAGGTCGGGCAGCGGGACCAGCACGGTGTCCGGGCCGTCGGTGGCGGCCAGCTGCGCGGGGTCGCCGGTGGTGCCGACCGTGATGCCCTGCCGGTCGAGCAGCCGGCTGACGGCCAGCGTGCCGTCGGGGTCGGGCGAGCGCGGGTCGAGCGAGGGGTAGCTGGTGCCGCTGCTGCGGCCGCCGATCAGCAGGCCGACGAGCAGCAGGAAGAGCGCCGCCGCGAGGTACCAGCGGGAGCGCTGCCAGAGCCGGCGGGCGGTCGGCGCCAGCGCGGTGGTGGGGTGCGGCGCAGTGTCGGCCGGCGGCGCGGTGGGCCCGGGCACGGTCGTGCTGGTCATGCGCCACCTGCCGTGCTGAGTCCGGTCGGCCTGGTGCGGCCGAGGGCCTGGTCGAGGTCGGCGAGGCGCTGGTAGGCGGCCTGGTCGGCGGTTCGCTCGCCGTAGGCGATGTCGTCGAAGGTGCGGGCGGCCGCGCGCAGTGCGTCGGCGTGCTCGGGCAGGAAGCGGCCCGCCTCGGCGGCGGCCTCGTCGGCCGTCCGGCCCGGGCGCGGGTCGAGCAGCGTGCGCTCCTCCAGCGCGCGGACCAGTGCGCGCATCTGTTCGCGGACGGCGGCCGGCCAGTCGCCGGCCGCGGCGTGCCGACGGGCCTCGGCGCGGTACTGCGCGGCGGTGAGCGGGCCGCCGGCGCTGAAGAGCGCGCCGGCCGTGGACGCGGCGCGGCCCGGCCGGCCGAGCCGCCACCACAGCGCGGCGCCGATCAGCACGGCGATCACCAGGAAGAGCACCAGGCCGGTCGTGCCGCCGCTCGCGGCCGAGCCGAGCTGCCCGAGCAGGTGGTCCAGCTGGGACCAGAGCCAGCCGGTGATCCGCTGGAGCAGGGTCGGGTCGTGCCGGTGGTACTCGGACTTGAGCAGCTCGTCGCGCGCGGCGTTGCGGGCCGGATCGCGCGGCACGGCGACCGGCGGGCCGTCGGCCAGTGAGTGCGCGCCGGCGGCCAGTGAGTGCGTGCCAGCGGCGAGCGCGCGGCTGCCGTCCACCACCGCGCGCGTCCAGTGCCCGACAACGGGCGCGTCCCCCCAGGGCGGCATCCCGGTCAGGCTCCGGTTGGCGGTGTGCCCTGCCCGGCCCAGCCGGCGCCGCCGTACTCGGGCAGGCCGGCCGCGCGGGCCAGTTCCAGGTCGAGCGCCTCGCGGCGGATCCGCTGGTCCACGTAGAGCAGCACGTTGATGCCGGCCTGGATCGGCATGGTGATCGTGGAGCCGAGCACGCCGCCGATCCCGAGCAGCACCAGGGTCATGAGCGACTGCGGGTGGTCGGGGGTGGCGCCGAACGCGCCCAGCCCGGAGCCGGCGCCGGCCGCAAGGGCACGGAACGGCAGCAGGATGACCCCGCCGATCACCATGCTGATCACGCCGCCGAGCAGCGTGATGCCGAAGATCCGCCACCAGGAGCCCTTGACCAGGCGCTTGGAGCGGCCGAACGCGGCCTTGATGCCCTGCTTCTCCAGCATCAGCGCGGGCGCGGCCAGGCTGAACCGGATGTACAGCCAGGGCGCGGTCAGCATGCCGGCCAGCAGGACCAGCGAAGCGAGCAGCGCCGCGCCGGGATTGTGCCCGGTCGCGATCACGACGGCGATCGGGATCGCGCTCACCAGGATCACGCCGACGATCATCAGGAAGAGCAGGGCGGTCAGCCCGGCCAGCTTCCACAGCTGCGGGCGGGCGGCGCGCCAGGCGATGGCGGGGGTGACCGGCCGGCCGAGGATCGCGTGGCTGACCACCATGGTGAGCATCGCGGTCATCAGCAGGCTGCCGATGGCACTGAGCAGCAGTCCGACGCCGATCCCGGGCAGCAGGTCGAGGTTGGCGGTGCCCTGCTGGTCCCACCAGTTGAAGACGGTCACGGTCGTCTCGGTCACGGCCGAGACGACCAGCGAGAGACCGAGCGCGGTGCGCCAGTGCTTGCGGGCAGTGGAGATCGAGCCGTCCAGGATCTCGCCGACGCCGAGCGGGCGCAGCGGGATCACGCCGGGCTTGGGGCTCTGCGGTGGGAGGCCCCAGCCCGCGCTCCAGCCGGCGCCGGGCTGCTGCTGCCCCCAGGCTGGCTGCTGAGCCCAACCCTGCTGGCCCCAGCCAGGCTGGCCGCCCCAGCCCTGCTGTGCGCCCCAGCCGGGCTGTCCGCCGGGGCCGGTGCCGCCGCCTGCGGCCGGTTGCCCGGGGAGGGGCTGGGGAGCCTGGGGAGCGCCGTAGGAGCCGGGGTAAGCGGCGGGCGCGGCCGGCCGGGCGTCCTCGGACGCCGTCGGTGCGCCGGGTGCAGCGGGTGCGGACGGCACGGCGGACGCCGGTGCGGTCGCAGCCGGCATGGCCGGCGCCGGTGCGGCGGGAGCGGGTGCCACGGGAGCCGGGGCGGCCGACGTACCGTCCGGGCCGGCAGGCGTGGCGGCCGGCGGCCGGACGTCCTCGGGCTCGGGTCCGGACGAGCTGGGGGAGACCCAGCCCGGAGTGTCGGTCATCACTGCTCCTCGGCGCGGGGCGGGTGCCCCAGGATGGTCTGTGGCGGCGTGCGTGCCGCCCATCGTGCCATGGTGGCCGCAGGCGTCCCATGGGCGCCCGGTTGCTGATCGACAACGGAGTCGGTACGGCCGAGGCAGTGGGGAGTTTGGGTGGAAATGTCCAGTACTGGCATGGAGTTTGCCGGGAAAATGGCACGGGTGTGCGGCAGGTCACAAACCGGTAATGAGAGGATGGGCGCATGAAAGGTCGCGTCCTCGTCGTAGATGACGACACAGCACTCGCCGAAATGCTCGGCATCGTGCTGCGTGGTGAGGGTTTTGAGCCGTATTTCGTCGCGGACGGGGACAAAGCGCTGGCCGCGTTCCGCGAGACCAAGCCGGATCTGGTCCTGCTCGACCTGATGCTGCCCGGACGCGACGGCATCGACGTCGCCCGGCAGATCAGGGCCGAGTCCGGGGTGCCGATCGTCATGCTCACCGCGAAGACCGACACGGTCGACATCGTGGTCGGCCTGGAGTCCGGCGCCGACGACTACGTGGTGAAGCCCTTCAAGCCGAAGGAGCTGGTGGCCCGGATCCGGGCCCGCCTGCGCCGGGCCGAGGAGCCGACGCCCGAGCAGCTCGCGATCGGCGATCTGGTGATCGACGTGGCCGGCCACTCGGTCAAGCGCGACGGCCGGGGCATCCCGCTGACGCCGCTGGAGTTCGACCTGCTGGTCGCGCTGGCCCGCAAGCCCTGGCAGGTGTTCACCCGCGAGGTGCTGCTGGAGCAGGTCTGGGGCTACCGGCACGCCGCCGACACCCGTCTGGTGAACGTGCACGTGCAGCGTCTGCGCTCGAAGATCGAGAAGGACCCGGAGCGCCCGGAGATCGTGGTCACCGTCCGCGGTGTCGGCTACAAGGCCGGGCCCAGCTGACGTGGCGTACCAGGTTCACCCCTCCCCGGCCGGCCCGTTGGCCGGGGAGGAGCACAGCGGGAGCGTCCGCCGGGGTCTCCTCGGCGGGGCGCTCGGCCGCCAGCTGCGCCGTCCGTTCCAGCGCACCGCGGCGATCTACCGCCAGTCGATCCAGCTGCGGGTGGTCGCGGCCACCATGCTGCTCTCCGTCAGCCTGGTCGTGGTGCTCGGCATCGTCGTCATGGCGCAGGTCCAGCACGGTCTGCTGGACACCAAGAAGCGTGCCGCCGAGAACCAGGCCGCCGGCGGTTTCAGCACCGCGCAGCAGCAGAGCGATCTGCTCGACCAGCGGGCCAAGGCCGGCGGCAGCGGTGGCGCCGGCGGCACCGGCGACCCGAGCTCGACCGAGACCAGCAGCTGGCTGACCGACCAGGTGAGCAGCCTGGCCAGCGGCGGCCAGGGCGCGTACTCGGTGGTCGGCATGGTCCCGTCCGCCGACCAGAACACCACGGCCAGCAGCACCGGACTGCGGCTGGCCCGGGTGAGCGGCGACGTGAGCCTGGACAGCATCTCGCAGCAGCTGCGCAACGACGTGGCGCTCGACCCGACCGTCCCGCACGACCAGACCACGACGATCTACACCGGCGTCCCCGGCGGGCCGAAGACGGCCGAGCCCGGCCTGGTCATCGGCAAGCAGCTGAACGGCCCGGGCGACACCAAGTACCAGCTCTACTTCGCGTTCTCGTTCGCCCAGGAGGCGAACACGCTGAGCCTGGTCACCGGCACGGTGGCCACGGCCGGCGGCTTCATCGTGGTGCTGGTCGGCTGCACTGCCTGGCTCGTGGTGCGCCAGGTGGTGACCCCGGTGCGGATGGCCGCCGGCATCGCCGAGCGGCTCGCCGACGGCCACCTCGAAGAGCGGATGAAGGTCACCGGGACGGACGACATCGCCCGGCTCGGCCACTCCTTCAATCGGATGGCGGGAGCGCTGCAGACGCAGATCCGCCAGCTGGAGGAGCTCTCCCGGGTGCAGCGGCGGTTCGTCTCCGACGTCTCGCACGAGCTGCGCACGCCGCTGACCACGGTCCGGATGGCCGCCGACCTGATCTACGACAGCCGCGAGGACCTGGACCCGATGGCGGCCCGCTCGGCCGAGCTGCTGCAGGGCCAGCTGGACCGCTTCGAATCGCTGCTCGCCGATCTTCTGGAGATCAGCCGCTTCGACGCCGGGGCGGCGATCCTGGACGCCGAGCCGGTGGACCTGCGCGACATCGTGCACCGGGTGGTGGAGGCGGCCGACCCGCTGGCCAGGCTCAAGGGCAGCGCGGTCGTGCTGCGCAACGCCGACGAGCCGGTGGTCGCCGAGGTGGACCCGCGCCGGATCGAGCGGATCCTGCGCAACCTGGTGGTCAACGCGCTCGAACACGGCGAGGGCCGGGACGTGGTGATCCAGCTCGGCTCGGCCGGCGGCGCGGTCGCCGTCGGCGTGCGCGACTACGGCATCGGGCTCAAGCCCGGCGAGGCCTCGCGGGTCTTCCACCGGTTCTGGCGGGCCGACCCGTCCCGGGTGCGGACCACCGGCGGCACCGGTCTCGGGCTGTCGATCGCGGTCGAGGATGCGCATCTGCACGGCGGCTGGCTCCAGGCCTGGGGCGAGCCAGGCGGCGGCTCGCACTTCCGGCTCACGCTGCCGCGCACCCGTGGCGGCGAGATAGGCCGGGCACCGTTCCGGCTGGAGCCCGAGGACTCCCGGCACAACCGGGGTCTGCGGGCCCAGGGCACGCCGTACCAGCGGGCGCTGCCCGCCGGTGCGACCGCGCTGACGGCGAGCGGTGAGCCGACCGCGGTGATCCCGGAGACCCCCGGCGGCGCCGGGGGCGGACTCGGGCCCGGACTGGGCGGCGTGCTCGGCATCGGTCCCGGCCTCGGGGCCAAGCGGCTCCCGGCGCCACCGGCGGCCGATCCGTCGGACGTCCGGACGGTCGGCTCGGGGTACGGCGCCGGCGGCGCGCACGTGGTGGTGGACCGGTCGCACCCGCATGCCGCAGCCGGTGGCGCGGCCCGCGGTGGCGGATCCCGGCCCGGCGGCCACGACGGCAGCCGGCCCGGCGGTGCCGGGGGCGGCGGCCGCGATACGGAACGCGACGGTACGCAAGCGGAGGGGTCGCAGGGTGGGGAGCACCGGCAGGACTAGCGAGCACCCGTCCGGCCCCGCCGGGCACGGGCACGGGCAGCGGCAGGGGAACGGCAGCGGCAGTGGGCGTGGGCGCAGCAGGGGCGGACGGCGGTGGGCGGGGACGACCTGGGCCCTGCTGACCGCGCTGCTCGCCGCGGGCTGCGCGACGATGCCGGACAGCGGTCCCCCCGAGCGGGTGGAGCCGCTGCCCGGCGCGAGCGCCGACAAGGGCGTGCAGGTCCGCGCGATCCCGATGCCGCCGCGCGACGGCCAGGGCCCGGTGGAGGTGCTGCAGAGCTTCCTGGACGCGTCGATCGCCGACGACCCGCACTACGACGCGGCGAAGAAGTACCTGACGGCCGCTGCCAGCAAGACCTGGGATCCCGGGGCCGGGCTCGTCGTGCTGAGCGACAGCATGCCCAACGACCCGGCCACCGACAGTGATCCGCAGGACGCGACGATAGCCTTCCGGGCGCCGGAGGTCGGCTCGCTGGACAGCGAGCAGAGCTACACGGCGGCGGCCCCGGGCACCAACTTCTCGACCACGTTCACGCTGGTCAACGTCGCCAAGCCGATCAAGGACGACAAGGACGCCGCGGCGCACGCGCAGTGGCGGATATCCAGCCTGCCGGACGGTCTGATCGTGAACCAGACCAACTTCCGCAACACGTACCAGCAGGCCGACCGCTACTTCCTGACGGCTGCCGACCCGGCCGCCGGCGGCCTGGACCAGCCGGTGCTGGTGCCGGACCCGGTCTACCTGCGCCGCCGGGTGGACCCGGTGGCCGCCGCGGTGGCCGCCGTGGCCGAGGCCCCGCCCAGATGGCTGGCCCCTGCGGTGCGGACGGCCTTCCTCGGCGCACGGGTGGCCGGGGTGAACTCCGACGACCCGCGCAACCCCAAGGTGCAGGTGGACGGCGTCGACTTCCTGGCCAGCCAGACGCAGTGTCAGCAGATGGCCGCGCAGATCTACTTCACGCTGATCAGCCAGAGCGGGGCCGAGTCGATCGACAAGGTCACCCTGCTCGCGAAGCACGGCGCCTGCGACCTGACCCGGACGCAGGCCGAGGCCTCGCCGTACGCGCCGGGCAGCCTGGCGGGCGGCGGCGCCAGGCCGTACGCGCGGCGCGCGGACACCGGCCAGCTGGTGCAGCTCTCCGGCACGGACACACCGGGCACCCCGGTGCCGGGCGTGCTCGGCAAGGCGCCGCTGGCGGCGCAGCTGGCGCCGCAGGGCAAGGAGGTGACCGGCCAGTTCGCGGTCAAGCGGGACGGCAAGGCCGCCGCGATCGTCAGCGAGGACGGCCGCTCGCTCTTCGTGGCCGGTCTCGGCGACGGGGACGCGCTCGGCGCGCCGGTGCTCACCAGCCTGGTCACGAACGGCCTGACCTCGCCGAGCTGGGACGGCTACGGCGGTCTGTGGGCGGTGGACCGGAATCCGGCCGCGCCGAAGGTGCTGCTGGTCCGCGGGCAGAAGCCGATCACCGTCAGCACGGACGTCCCGAGCGGCTACACCGTGGACGCGCTGCGGATCTCCTCGGACGGCACCCGGGTCGCGCTGCTGCTGAAGGGCTCGGGCGGGCAGTCGACCAGCCTGGCCGTCGGCCTGGTGGTGCGCGGGGTGGCGCCGGGCACCACGAACACGCCGACCGCCGCGATCACCGGGGTGCGACTGATCGCGCCGCAGCTCTCCGACGTCACCTCGGTCTCCTGGGCGAGCCCGGACCTGCTGCTGGTGCTCGGTCAGGAGAGCGACACCGTGCCGCAGTTGCACTACCTGCGCACCGACGGCTCGGCCGGCGTGGACAGTGCGCCGCAGGCGGTGGACGGGATGACCGTGGTGGCCGCCTCGGAGCTGAGCACCGACCCGGTGCTCGCCGACGCGGCCAAGGACGGCCACACGGTGTACGAGCTGATCGGCAGTCTGGCGCAGCGGCAGTGGCACTCCTACGGCGAGGGCGTGCTGCCGGCCTACCCGGGCTGACCGGGCTGACCGGGCTGACCGGGCCGGGCGGTCCTGTGACGGGCCGTCGCGGCGACGGTCGCCGCGGCCAGCGGCCGGGCACCGGCCGCGCTCAGTGCGCGGGCGGCCTCGGTCAGGCTGGCGCCGGTGGTCACCAGGTCGTCCACCAGGACCATCCGACGGCCGGTCAGCCGGCCGTGCGCGAGCGGCGCCACCCGGAGCGCGCCGCGCAGGTTGCGCTGCCGCTCGGCCGCGCCGAGGCCGGCCTGGTCGGCCACCCGCCGGGCCGGGCGGAGCACCGGGGCGGCCTGGCAGGGCAGCCCGGCGCGGCGCAGCGCGCGGGCGGCGGCGCGGGTCATCCGCAGCGTCGGATCGTGGCCACGGGCGCGCACCGCGCGGCGGGCCGAGGGCATCGGGACCAGCAGCAGTGGTTCGCGCGCGTCAGGCGCGGCCGCCGCCGGGCTGTCGACCTCCGCCAGGACCGAGCCGACGGCCGTGGCGAGCAGGGCGCCGAGCGGCTCCGCCAGGCGCAGCGCGCCGCGCTCCTTGTGTGCGAGCAGCAGGCGGCGCACCGGGTCGGCGTAATCGGCGCAGGCGTGCAGCGGGGGCAGCCCCGGGGGTGTGGGGAGCGGGCCGGCGGGTCGGCCGCGCAGCCCGTCCAGCAGGGTCCGGCAGTGCGGGCAGAGCTGGCCGCCGGGCGTGCCGCAGCCCGCGCAGGAGACGGGCAGCAGCAGATCGAGCAGGCCGGTCAGCGGCGCGGTGAGCAGCTCGGGCAGTCGGCCCGGGCTCGGCGGTGCGGGCGGCGGCGTGGGCGGCGGTGTGAGCGTCTCGGAGCGTGTCCGGCGGCTCGGCTGGTGGCTCGGCTGGGGGCTCATCCGACACCTTCCGACGGACCGGTGACCCTACGTAGTGCGGCCCAGGGTGGGCCGTCTGGGCGGAGTTGTCCAGATATTTACCCTCGCTTCACTCGATTGAGGGTAGACAGGGGGGAACAGCTGTCCGGCCATCACCCGTGGCGCCTATGGTCCGCTGGAGAGGCGAAAAGCCCGTGTGGGGTGTCTGATGAGGCTCCAAGGGGTTTCGAGCCTCCCTGGTGGGGAGGTAGTGGGTGAGGGCCCAGCTCGCATCGCCCTCCGGCGAAGCGGCGGGCCGGCGGCAGAGTGGCTGGTCAGGCTGGGTCTCACAGCCCGGTCCGGTAGTCCGGACCGGCGTCAGCACGAGGGATCGGAGTTCTGCGTGGACATCGTCGTCAAGGGCCGCAAGACGGAGCTGCCCAAGAGGTTCCGCGAGCACGTGGCCGAGAAGCTGGAGAAGGTCCAGAAGTTCGACGGCAAGGTGATCAGCCTCGACGTCGAGGTGTCCAAGGAACACAACCCGCGTCAGGCCGACCGGTCCGACCGGGTGGAGATCACCGTCCGCACCCGTGGTCCGGTGATCCGGGCCGAGGCGGCCGCCGCGGATCCCTACGCCGCGCTCGACCTGGCGTCGGCCAAGCTCGACGCCCAACTGCGCAAGTCGGCCGACCGCCGCCGGATCCATCACGGAGTCCGCAGCACGCCGCTCAGCGTCGCCGAGGCGACCGCGAGGATCGCGTCACTGCCGGGGACGGCCACCATGGAGGAGCTCGAAGCGCCGGAGGTGCGCAAGACGAAGATCGGCTCCCTGGAGGTCGAGGGCGAGGGCCCGCTGGTCGTCCGCGAGAAGACGCACGCCGCCTCGCCGATGACGCTCGCCCAGGCCCTGTTCGCGATGGAGCTGGTCGGGCACGACTTCTACCTGTTCCAGGAGAAGGACAGCGGCCTGCCCAGCGTGGTCTACCGCCGCCGTGGCTACGACTACGGCGTCATCCACCTGCAGCCCAACGGCCTGGAGCCGGAGGACGAGATCGGCGGCGCGGGCGGCGCGATCAACGAGCCCGCCACCCGCTGACCCACACCCCTGGCGGTACCCGCCAGTAGCACTCCCGGGCGCCGAGCCCGGCGGACAAATCCAGCAGACGACCCCGGCGGCCGGCCGCGAACCGGCCGCCGGGCCTGTGTCCGGAGCGGCCGTCCGGGGGACGGCGCCCTCGGCAGGTCGGCCGGGTCGCACCGGCCGTGGAATGATGAGCCCCACAGCATTCGGCGAGGAGGGGCGGATGGGGGAACGGTTCGACGGGGGTGGGGCCGAGAACCCGGAGCCCGAGTACGCGCCGCGCGGGGGGGAGCCGATCCGCGTCCTGGTGGTGGACGATCACGCGCTGTTCCGGCGCGGGCTGGAGATCGTGCTGGCCGACGAGGTCGACATCCGGGTGGTCGGCGAGGCGGGGGACGGCGCGGAGGCGGTGCTCAAGGCCGCCGATCTGCTGCCGGACATCATCCTGATGGATGTCCGGATGCCGCGTCGCAGCGGCATCGAGGCGTGCACCTCGATCAAGGAGGTCGCGCCCAGCACCAAGATCATCATGCTGACGATAAGCGACGAGGAGGCCGACCTCTACGAGGCGATCAAGGCGGGGGCCACCGGCTACCTGCTCAAGGAGATCTCCACCGACGAGGTGGCCACCGCGATCCGCGCGGTCGCCGACGGCCAGTCGCAGATCAGTCCGTCGATGGCGGCCAAGCTGCTCACCGAGTTCAAGTCGATGATCCAGCGGCGTTCGGACGACCGGGAGTTGGTGCCTGCCCCGCGGTTGACCGACCGTGAGCTGGAGGTGCTCAAGCTGGTCGCCACCGGGATGAACAACCGGGAGATCGCCAAGGAGCTGTTCATCAGCGAGAACACCGTGAAGAACCACGTCCGGAACATCCTGGAGAAGCTGCAGCTGCACTCCCGGATGGAGGCCGTGGTCTACGCGATGCGCGAGAAGATCCTCGAAATAGGCTGATGTCAGGGCTGGTCGAGCAGCGCCAGCAGGGCCGGCCGCAGCGATTCGTCGGCCAGCCGCTCGACCCGCACCGCCGAGCAGCCCACCCACCCGGCGGCCTCGCGCAACGCCTGCGCGAGCGCGGGCAGTTGCTTGCGGCTCTCCAGCGAGACCTGGCGGGCCACCAGGGTCCGGCCGTCGCGGGCCGGGTCCACCCGGCCGACCAGCCGGCCGCCGGCCAGCAGCGGCATCGCGAAGTAGCCGTGCACCCGCTTGGGTTGCGGGGTGTAGGCCTCCAGCCGGTGTGACATGCCGAAGATCCGCTCGGTGCGGGCCCGGTCCCAGATCAGCGAGTCGAACGGCGAGAGCAGTGTGGTGCGGTGCCGCCCGCGCGGCTCGCTCTCCAGCGCCGCCGGATCGGCCCAGGCCGGCGCCGGCCGGGTGCCGTCGGCGGGGTCCCAGCCGGCCACCGCGACCGGGACCAGGCCGCTGTCGGCCAGCACCGAGCCGAGCTGGTCGGCCTTCAGCCGGTGGTAGTCCGCGAGGTCGGCCCGGGTGGCGACACCGAGCGCCTCGCCGGCCTGCCGGACCAGCCGGGTCAGGCACTCCCGGTCGGTCGGGTCCTGCCCGAAGTACTCGGTGGGGATCGCCTGTTCGGCCAGCGCGTAGACCCGCTTCCAGCTGCGCCGCTCGGTGCAGACCACATCGCCGAAGGCGAGCGCCCGCTCCACCGCGATCTTGGTGTCGGACCAGTCCCACCACTCGGCGGTCTTCTTCGCACCGCCGAGCTCGGTGCTGGTCAGCGGGCCCTCGGCGCGCAGCCGGTCCAGCACGCCGCGGTAGGCCTCCGGGCTCGCCTGCTGGCCCCACAGGTGGCCGCGGTCGCGGTAGGCCCGGCGGCGGAAGGCGAACAGCGGCCACTCCTCGACCGGCAGGATGCAGGCCGCGTGCGACCAGTACTCGAAGGTGGTCCCGGAGCCCCAGTACGCGTGCTCGACGGTGCCGCGGCCGACCCCGCCGAGCCGGGCGTAGGGGACGAGCTCGTGCGAGCGGGCCAGGACCGAGATGGTGTCCAACTGCACCGCACCAAGCCGGCGCAGCACGCCGCGCACCCCGGCCCGCCGCTCGGGCGCACCGAGCAGGCCCTGGGCGCGCAGGGCGATCCGGCGGGCCTGGTCGGCGCTGAGGGTCAGGACGGGCGGCGGCGCTGCGGTCATGCGGGCAGCGTAGGCGGTGGCACCGACAGTGCCGGCCCGGCTGCCGGTCGCCCGGCAGGCGGTGCCGGGCTCAGGACGGCGGATCGGTGGCCAGCCGGGCGTGCAGGTGGATGTCCTGGCGCTCGCCGTAGGTGTTCGGCATCGCCTCGCGCAGCACGCCCTCCAGCCGGTAGCCGTTGCGCTCGGCTATCCGGCAGGACACGTCGTGGCCCACCGCGTGTGCCAGCTCCACCCGGTGCAGGCCGAGTTCGCCGAAGGCCCAGCCGCTCGCCAGCCGCAGCGCCCTGGTCGCCACCCCCAGGCCGCGCGCCGCGGGCATGGTCCAGTAGCCGACCATGGCGGTGCCGAACTGCCGCTTGATCTCGCGCAGCGCGAGACAGCCGAGCAGTTGCCCGCTCTGCGGGTCGCGCACCGCCCAGCTCGCCAGCGAACCGTCCTGGCGGCCCTCGTGGTTCCGGGCGAGCCAGGCCAGCAACTGCTCGTCGGTCGGCGGTTCGAGGTAGCCGACCGGGTTCCAGCGCGACTGCTCGGGGTCGCTGAAGGCGATCCGCAGGTCGTCGAGGTCCTGCCGGCTGCCGATCACGGGCCACGGGCGCAGCAGCAGGTCCTCGCCGTGCAACTCCGTCAGCGGCAGCGCGGGCAGTGGGGGCGGTGTGGTCATGACCGGACGGCGCCGGCGCCCGCGGTGCCGGGCACGGTGGCGTCCGGCAGGTCGGTGGCGAGCAGCGAGCCCATCCAGGCGTCCAGGTAGGCGCCGCGCTGCGGCGAGTAGGAGCGCAGTGTGCCCTCCAACTGGAAGCCGGCCCGGCGGGCCACCGCGAGCGAGGGCTCGTTGCCCACGTACGCGACCCATTCGAGACGGCGCAGCTCCTGCTCGGCGAAGGCCCAGCGGCAGACCTCGCGCAGCGCCTCGACCGTGTAGCCGCGACCGCGGGAGGCGGCGGTGGCCCAGAAGCCGACCTCGGCGGAGCCCGGGCCGCGGGCGGAGAGGCCCTGGGTGCCGACCAGGGTGCCGGTCTCCTTCTCCAGCACGCACCAGGTCAGCTGCTTGCCGGTGCGCCAGCCGTCGGGTGCCAGCCGCTCCACGTAGAACTCGGCATCGCTGCGCCGGTACGGCGACGGGACCACGGTCCAGCGCTGGATCGCCTCGTCCTGGCAGGCCTGGTAGATCGCGTCGATGTCCTCGGGCAGCGGGGCGCGCAGCACCAGTCGCTCGGTCTCCAGGGCCACGGGATGCGGGAACGGTTCTGTCATGGGGGGAGTATCCCGGCCGCCCACCTCGCGCGAAAGCGACTTTCGGCGCCCGGTTTGCTCTGATACCGATGAGTATCGGAGGATCCGCCCCCAGGGGTGACACGGGAATGCCGTGCTGACGCACCTCCCGGCGCATTGGCCTCCTCGCATACGATGGCCCGTGCGGTGGGGTGGATCCCGCTGTGAACGTCGTTGCCAGTCCAGTGCCCATCCAGGCGAGGAGCCCGCTCAAGTGTCCGTCTTCGACAAGATCCTGCGCGCCGGCGAGGGCAAGATCCTTCGCAAGCTGCAGCGGATTGCTGCCCAGGTCAACTCCATCGAAGAGGACTTCGTCAACCTCACGGACGACGAGCTGCGCGCGCTGACCGACGAGTACAAGTCCCGCCTCGCCGAGGGCGAGTCGCTCGACGCCATCCTGCCCGAGGCGTTCGCCACCGTCCGCGAGGCCGCCAAGCGCGTGCTGGGCCAGCGCCACTACGACGTGCAGCTGATGGGTGGCGCGGCGCTGCACCTCGGCCACGTCGCCGAGATGCGCACCGGTGAGGGCAAGACCCTGGTCGGCACGCTGCCCGCGTACCTCAACGCGCTCACCGGCAAGGGCGTGCACCTGATCACGACCAACGACTACCTCGCCGAGCGTGACTCGGAGTGGATGGGCCGGGTGCACCGCTTCCTCGGTCTCGAGGTCGGCGTGATCCTGGCGAACATGCCGCCCGCCGAGCGCAAGCGCCAGTACGCGATGGACATCACGTACGGCACCAACAACGAGTTCGGCTTCGACTACCTGCGCGACAACATGGCCTGGTCGCAGGACGAGCTGGTGCAGCGCGGCCACAACTTCGCGGTCGTCGACGAGGTCGACTCGATCCTGATCGACGAGGCCCGTACCCCGCTGATCATCTCCGGCCCGGCCGACCAGGCGACCAAGTGGTACGCCGACTTCGCCAAGCTGGTGCTGCGCCTCAAGATCGACCGCGACTACGAGGTCGACGAGAAGAAGCGCACCGTCGGCGTGCTGGAGGAGGGCGTCGGCCGGGTCGAGGACTACCTCGGCATCGACAACCTCTACGAGTCGGTGAACACCCCGCTGGTCGGGTTCCTGAACAACGCCATCAAGGCGAAGGAGCTCTACAAGGCGGACAAGGACTACGTCGTGATGAACGGCGAGGTCATGATCGTTGACGAGCACACCGGCCGCATCCTGGCCGGACGCCGCTACAACGAGGGCATGCACCAGGCGATCGAGGCGAAGGAGGGGGTGGAGGTCCAGAACGAGAACCAGACGCTGGCCACCATCACCCTGCAGAACTTCTTCCGCCTGTACGACAAGCTCTCCGGCATGACCGGTACCGCCACCACGGAGGCGGCCGAGTTCCACCAGATCTACAAGCTCGGCGTCGTCCCGATCCCGACCAACCGCGACCCGAAGCGGATCGACCAGCCCGACCTGATCTACAAGTCGGAGCCGGCCAAGTTCGCCGCCGTGGTCGAGGACATCGCCGAGAAGCACGAGAAGGGCCAGCCGGTCCTGGTCGGCACCGTCTCGGTCGAGAAGTCCGAGTACCTCTCGCAGGAGCTGCGCAAGCGCGGCATCCCGCACGAGGTGCTGAACGCCAAGCACCACGAGCGCGAGGCCCAGGTCATCGCGCAGGCCGGGCGCAAGGGCGCCGTCACGGTCGCCACCAACATGGCCGGCCGTGGTACCGACATCATGCTCGGCGGCAACCCCGAGCACCTGGCCACCGCCGAGCTGGCCCAGCGCGGCCTGTCCTCGGTGGAGACGCCGGAGGAGTACGAGGACGCGTTCCCGAGCGCGCTGGACAAGGCGAAGGCCTCGGTCAAGACGGAGCAGGAGGAGGTGCAGGGCCTCGGCGGCCTGTACGTGCTCGGCACCGAGCGGCACGAGTCGCGCCGGATCGACAACCAGCTGCGCGGCCGCTCCGGCCGTCAGGGCGACCCGGGCGAGTCCCGCTTCTACCTCTCGCTCGGCGACGACCTGATGCGCCTGTTCAAGGCGGGCATGGTCGAGCGCGTGCTGTCGATGGCGAACGTCCCGGAGGACGTGCCGATCGAGTCCAAGATGGTCACCCGCGCGATCGCCTCGGCGCAGACCCAGGTCGAGCAGCAGAACTTCGAGATCCGCAAGAACGTCCTGAAGTACGACGAGGTGCTGAACCGCCAGCGCGAGGTCATCTACGGCGAGCGCCGCCGGGTGCTCGAGGGCGAGGACCTGCAGGAGCAGGTCGGCCACTTCATGGACGACACCGTCGAGGCGTACGTCAACGCCGCGACCGGTGAGGGCTTCGAGGACGACTGGGACCTCGAGAAGCTCTGGACCGCGCTCAAGCAGCTGTACCCGATCACCCTGGAGCTCGAGGCGCTGGAGGAGGAGGCCGGCGGCGCGTCCGGTCTGACCAGCGAGTTCCTGGTCAAGGTGGTCCAGGAGGACATCCAGGCCCAGTACGGCGCCCGCGAGGACCAGCTCGGCGAGCAGGTCATGCGCGAGCTGGAGCGCCGGGTCGTGCTGTCGGTGCTGGACCGCCGCTGGCGCGAGCACCTCTACGAGATGGACTACCTCCAGGAGGGCATCGGCCTGCGGGCGATGGCCCAGCGCGACCCGCTGATCGAGTACCAGCGCGAGGGCTTCGACATGTTCGGCGCCATGATGGAGGGCATCAAGGAGGAGTCCGTCGGCTACCTGTTCAACCTGGAGGTCCAGGTCGAGCAGCAGGTCGAGGAGGTCCCGCTGCCGGCAGACGCCGACGAGGCCGAGGCCGCCGCGGAGGAGGCCCGCGCCGCCCAGCCGGCGATCAAGGCCAAGGGCCTGGAGGCCCCGGTCCGCCAGCGCCTGCACTACACGGCGCCCTCGGTGGACGGCGACGAGACCGTGATCGAGGGCGACTTCGAGGACGACGCGGTGGGTGACGAGGGCGACGGCCTGACCCGCGCCGAGCGCCGCAAGGCCGCGAAGTCGGCGAAGGGCCGCCGCCGCAAGGCCTGACGCACCGGCGCCGGGTCCAGTTCCAGCCGCAGGGCGCCGTCCGGGAAACCGGGCGGCGCCCTGCCGCATGTCTCCCGCCGGCACGTCTGTCGTCGGTGGGGCCGTCGTCGGCATGGTCACCGCGGGCGGGGTCATCGCGCTTCCACGGCGGCGCACTGCCACTGCCGGCTCAGCCGGTGCCGCTCCAGCCGGAACGCGACCATCCGGTGCCGGGTGCCGGTGTCCACCCGCACGCAGACCTCCAGCGACTCCGGCGCCGGCGCCGAGTCGTGCACCGGGCCGAGCCGCGGGCGTGCGGCGCCGCCGCGTGGCCGCAGCGGCCCGCCCTGGGCGAGCCGGGCCAGCTGGCGATAGCCGTCGTGGGTGGTGTGGCGCAGCAGCTGCCCGACCGGGCGCAGCCCGCTGAGCACCTCGACCAGGTGCAGCGCGAAGCGGTTGACCAGCTCGGCGCGGACGGTCCGCTCGTCGTCGCCGGCCGGCGCACAGGCGGCGCGCGGGTGCCGGGGTGCGCGGGGCGGGGTCGGCCGGTGCCGGGCGGCGTGCGGGCGGGCCGTCCGCGCCGGGCCGGTCGGCCGGTGCGTCGCCAGCGTGAGCACGGCCGGCGGCGCGGCGCAGATCGTCGCGGCGGAATCGGTGGCGTGCGGTCGGAGTACGGTCTGCGGTCGGAGCGCGGTCTCGGCCATGGCGGTACTCCCGGAGTGTCGTGCGGCGGGCCGTCTGAGGTGGATCCACCGAGTGGGTCGGCTGAGGCTGGTCGTGCGTGTGCGGTCAAAGCGTCGTGCCAGTGCTATCGGCCTGCTGCCGCTCGGTTCAAGGGCGTGACCGCACCCGGCCCCCGGGTCACTCCAACGGCGGCTTGACACCCGACAGGCCCTGGGGGTCGCCGACCGCCGTGACCCGCCCCTTGCTCCCCGGTGACCGGGCGATGCGCTCGAAGGGGTACACCGCGGCCGCAGCCGGGGTGATCGTCGGGCCGTATTCTGTGGGGGTCACCCGGTCCCAGATGCCCAGCCCCAGAAAGCGGAGCGTGCCCCCGATGCGTGTCTACGTGCCCACCACCCTGGCCGCGCTGGCCCAGGCGCACCCGGACGGCGCGCTGGAGCAGTCCGCGGCGTACGCGGTGACCCCCGCGCTGCGCGAGTGGTACGTCAGCGACGACATCGAGGAGCTGGAGTACGCCGCGCTGGTCCGGGCCGCGCAGTCCTCGCTGCGGCTGCTGGCCGCGGACCAGACCGCGCCGCGCCGCCGCGTGGTGGTCGCGCTGGACGTGCCGGACGCCTCGGTCAAGCCGTTCGAGGGCGACGAGTACCAGGACCAGGCCTCGCTCGGCCGGGTCGTGCTGGCCGGTTCGGTCAGGCTCGCCAAGGCCGCCGCGGTGCACGCCGACGCCGCCGAGGACGAGGTCGTCGAGGACGTGGCGGCCGCGGTCGGTGCCATCACGGCGGCCGACGCCGGGGACGCCGACGCGCAGTTCAGCGTGGACGGCGCCGAGGACCACGAGCTGCTCTGGTTCGCCACCCAGGAGATCCCCGGCCTGATCGGCTGAGCCCCGCGCCCCCGCGCCGCCGCACCCCCACCCCCCTCTGAACCCCCGAACCCCTGCGGGAGCGCAGGCGCCCGGATCCCGTGCCCGACGCCTGCCGTCCGGCCACCGGTCACCCGTTTGTCAGTGGTAACGACTACCGTGCACAGCGTGCGAACTCATATCGTCTGGGACTGGAACGGGACGCTCTTCCACGACATGGCAGCCGTGGTCGGCGCGAGCAACGCCGCGTTCGCGACCATTGGCGCGCCGCCGCTGACGCTGGAGCGCTATCGCGAGCTCTACACGATCCCGATCCCGCGCTTCTACCAGCGGGTGCTCGGCTACCAGCCGAGCAGCGCGCAGTGGGAGGAGCTGGACGCCGCCTTCCAGGAGGCCTACGCCGAGCTGAGCGGCGGCTGCGGCCTGACCGAGGGCTCGCCCGAGCTGCTCGCGGCCTGGGCGGCCGAGGGCGGCACCCAGTCGCTGCTGTCGATGTACGGGCACGAGCGACTGGTGCCGATCGTCGACGCGTTCGGCATCAGCCGGCACTTCCTGCGGGTGGACGGCCGCACCGGCCCGTCGCACGGGCAGAAGGCCGCCTCGCTGGTCCGGCACCTGGGCAAGCTGGCCCCCGAGGTGGAGCCCGGCCGCACGGTCGTCATCGGTGACGCCGCGGACGACGCGCTGGCCGCCAAGGAGGCCGGTGCGCACGCCGTGCTCTACACCGGCGGCTCGCACGTCCGCGCGAACCTGGAGCCGATCGGCGTGCCGGTGGTGGACACACTGGCCGAGGCGGTCGAGCTGGCCCGCCGGATCGCCGGCTGACCGGCATCACCGGCCGCATACGCATCACGGGCCTCACCGGCCGCACCGGCTGACCGGCCGGCCGGTGTGTCGCGGCGCCGCCACCGCTCGTCCGTGGTCACTCTGGGTCTGATCACCAGGACCGATGAGCGGAGCCGCGATGCCGATCGACGCCGTGACCAGGGTGCCCGCGCCGGTCAACGAGCCGGTGCACGAGTACCGGCCGGGCAGCCCCGAGCGGGCACGCCTGCTGGCCCGGCTGGACGAGCTGACGGCCGAACAGCTGCCGCTGCCGATGACCATCGGGGGCGAGCAGCGGTTCGGCTCCGGCGAGCGGATCGACGTCGTCCAGCCGCACCACCACGCCGCCAGGCTCGGTGTGCTCACCAACGCCACCAGGGAGGACGCCGGACTCGCGGTGGACGCCGCGCTGGCGGCCGGCCGCGACTGGCGCGCGCTCTCCTTCGACGACCGCGCCGCGGTCTTCCTGCGGGCCGCCGAACTGCTGGCCGGCCCGTGGCGGGAGACGCTGGCCGCGGCCACCATGCTCGGCCAGTCCAAGACCGTCCAGCAGGCCGAGATCGACGCCCCCTGCGAGCTGGTCGACTTCTGGCGCTTCAACGTGCACTTCGCCCGGCAGCTGCTGGCCGAGCAACCGGAGTCCTCGCCCGGGGTGTGGAACCGCGCGGACCACCGGCCGCTGGAGGGCTTCGTCTACGCCGTCACGCCGTTCAACTTCACCGCGATCGCCGGCAACCTGCCCACCGCGCCCGCGCTGCTCGGCAACACGGTGGTCTGGAAGCCCGCGCCGACCCAGACCTTCGCCGCCCACTTCCTGATCCGCCTGCTGGAGGCGGCCGGCCTGCCGCCGGGGGTGATCAACCTGGTCACCGGGGACGGCCTAGCGGTCTCCGAGGTGGCGCTGGCCCACCCGGACCTGGCCGGCCTGCACTTCACCGGCTCCACCCGGACGTTCCAGGAGCTCTGGCGGACGATCGGCACGAACATCGCCGGCTACCGCACCTACCCGCGGATCGTCGGTGAGACCGGCGGCAAGGACTTCCTGATCGCGCACCCCTCGGCCGATCCGGAGAGCCTGCGCACCGCGCTGGTCCGCGGCGCCTTCGAGTACCAGGGCCAGAAGTGCTCCGCGCTCTCCCGGGCCTACCTGCCGCGCGGTCTCTGGCACCGGATCAGGGACGAGTTCCTCGCCGAGGTGGACGCGCTGACGGTCGGTGATGTCACCGATCTGTCCAACTTCATGGGGGCGCTGATCGACGGACGTGCCTACCGCAAGTGCCGCGCCGTGATCGACCGGGCCCGGCAGGACCCGGGCGTCGAGCTCGCGGCCGGCGGCCAGTACGACGACGCGATCGGCTGGTTCGTCCGCCCGACCGTGCTGGTCGGCGCGGACCCCGACAGCGAGATCTTCAGCACCGAGTACTTCGGCCCGATCCTCTCGGTGCACCTCTACGAGGACGGCGACTGGGCGGACGCGCTGCGCCTGGTCGACACCGCCGCGCCGTACGGCCTGACCGGCGCGGTCTTCGCGCAGGACCGGCAGGCCATCGCGCAGGCCGTCGAGGCGCTGCGCTTCACGGCCGGCAACTTCTACGTCAACGACAAGCCGACCGGCGCCGTGGTCGGTCAGCAGCCGTTCGGCGGCGGCCGGGCCTCGGGCACCAACGACAAGGCGGGCGCCGCGCAGAACCTGCTGCGCTGGACCTCGACCCGCTCGATCAAGGAGACATTCGTCCCGCCGACCGGGGTTCACTATCCGCACATGGCATAGCCGCAGGTCGGCGGCCCATTGGACATGGTGTCCAGGAACCCACGATCTTCCTGCGGGTTTGCGCCTCCCTGTCCCCTGACACCTTCGTTTCCTCCCGTTAGGCTGGCTGGCGTCGTCGGGACGGTCTCGCAGGCCGAACAGCTTGTCGTACCCAGGCGAAGGGCTGCTCATGCGTGCCTTGAGCGCTTTTCACCAGGATTGTGCGGGAAGATTGCGGACAGACCCGGCGGTGCAGACCAGGACACCACCGAGTCACGCAACGGCGCGCGACAGGAGCCAATCAGCCATGCAGACCAAGCTGGACGCGGCCAAGGCCGAACTGCTCGTCAAGGCGGCCGCAGCCGCCGAGCACAGCCAGGTAGGGGGAGCGGCGCCCGGGGAGGGTCTGAGCAACGGTGCTCTGACCGCGTACCTGCACCACTACTACCTCCACACCGCCCCCGAGGACCTGGTCGACCGCGACCCGGTCGACGTCTACGGCGCGGCGGCCTCCCACTACCGGCTGGGCCTCAAGCGCCCGCAGGGCACCGCCGAGGTCCGGGTCTCCACCCCGACCGTCGATGAGAACGGCTGGTCCAGCGGCCACACCGTGGTCGAGGTGGTCACCGACGACATGCCGTTCCTGGTCGACTCGGTCACCAACGAGCTGTCCCGGCAGAACCGCGCGATCCACCTGGTGATCCACCCGCAGCTGGTGGTCCGGCGCGACATCACCGGCAAGCTGCTGGAGATCCTCGACATCGACGCCTGCGCCCGCAGCCAGGCCAGCGGTACCGAGTGGCCGGCCGACGCGACCATCGAGTCGTGGATGCACGTCGAGATCGACCGCGAGACGGACCGCGAGGACCTCCAGGCGATCGAGGCCGACCTGCGCCGGGTGCTGGGCGACGTCCGCGAGGTCGTCGAGGACTGGGCGAAGATGCGCACCTCCGCGCTCCGCCTGGCCGACGAGCTCGCCGAGCAGCCGCCGGTCCACCTGCCCGAGCAGGAGGTCGGCGAGGCCTGGGAGCTGATGCGCTGGCTGGCCGACGACCACTTCACCTTCCTCGGCTACCGCGAGTACGACCTGGTCGAGCACGAGGGCGAGGAGGTGCTGCGCGCTGTGGCCGGCACCGGCCTGGGCATCCTGCGCTCCGACCCGCTCAGCCACGACACCGACCACCACCCGGTCAGCGAGTCCTTCGGCCGCCTGTCCGCCCCCGTCCGGGCGAAGGCGCACGAGAAGAAGCTGCTGGTGCTGACCAAGGCCAACTCGCGGTCCACCGTGCACCGCCCGGCCTACCTGGACTACGTCGGCGTGAAGAAGTTCGACGCCGCCGGCAACGTGATCGGCGAGCGCCGCTTCCTCGGCCTCTTCTCCTCGGCCGCCTACACCGAGTCGGTCACCCGGATCCCGGTCGTGCGCCGCAAGGTGCAGGAGGTCGTCAACGAGTCCGGCTTCTCCGCCGAGAGCCACGACGGCCGCGACCTGCTGCAGATCCTGGAGACCTTCCCGCGCGACGAGATCTTCCAGACTCCCGCCGAGGAGCTGCTGCAGATCTCGACCAGCGTGCTGTACCTGCAGGAGCGCCGCAAGCTGCGCCTGTACCTGCGCCAGGACGAGTACGGCCGCTACTTCTCCGCGCTGGTCTACCTGCCGCGCGACCGCTACACCACCCGTATCCGGCTGCGCCTGATGGACATCCTCAAGGAGGAGCTGAACGGCGCGACCATCGACTACACGGTGTACGCCACCGAGTCGGTGCTGACCCGTCTGCACTTCGTGATCCGGGTCGCGCCGGGCAGCGAGCTGGCCGAGCTGACCGAGGCCGAGGTCGAGCGGATCGAGGCCAAGCTGGCCGAGGCCGCCCGGTTCTGGATGGACGGCTTCAACGACCAGCTGCACATCGAGCTGGGCGAGGAGAAGGCCGCCGAGCTCGGCCACAAGTACGCCAACGCGTTCCCGGACGGCTACCGCGCCGACTTCACCGCGCGCACCGCGGTCGCCGACCTCAAGCAGATCGAGGCGCTGCACGGCGAGGGCGACTTCCGCCTGAACCTGTACCAGCCGGTCGGCGCGGGCGACGACGAGCGCCGCTTCAAGATCTACCGGGTCGGCGGCCCGATCTCGCTGACCGAGGTGCTCCCGGTGCTCCAGCGCCTGGGCGTCGAGGTGCTCGACGAGCACCCGTACGCGCTGCGCCGCTCGGACAACACCACCGCCTGGGTCTACGACTTCGGTCTGAAGCTGCGCGAGGCCACCGGCCTGACCGACGAGGCCCGCGAGCGCTTCCAGGAGGCGTTCGCGGCCACCTGGACCGGCCTCGCCGAGAACGACGGCTTCAACGGCCTGATCCTGACCGCCGGGCTCAACTGGCGCCAGGCGGTCGTGCTGCGCGCCTACGCGAAGTACCTGCGCCAGGCCGGCAGCACGTTCTCCCAGGACTACATGGAGGACGCGCTCCGCAACAACGCGCACACCACCCGCCTGCTGGTGAACCTCTTCGAGGCCCGCCTGAGCCCCAGCCACCAGCTGGGCGCCGGCGAGCTCGGCGAGGCGATCCAGGAGGAGCTGGACGGCGCGTTGGACGAGGTCGTCTCGCTGGACGAGGACCGCATCCTGCGCTCGTTCCTGCACCTGATCAAGGCGACGCTGCGGACCAACTTCTTCCAGCGCACGGCGGCCGGTGAGTGGCACCCGTACCTGTCGATGAAGTTCGACCCGCACGCCATCCCCGACCTGCCGGCCCCGCGCCCGGCGTTCGAGATCTGGGTCTACTCGCCCCAGGTCGAGGGCGTGCACCTGCGCTTCGGCAAGGTCGCCCGCGGCGGTCTGCGCTGGTCCGACCGGCGCGAGGACTTCCGGACCGAGATCCTCGGCCTGGTCAAGGCCCAGATGGTCAAGAACACCGTGATCGTGCCGGTCGGCGCGAAGGGCGGCTTCGTCGCCAAGCAGCTCCCGGACCCGTCGGTGGACCGTGACGCCTGGCTGGCCGAGGGCATCTCCTCGTACAAGACCTTCATCTCGGCGCTGCTGGACATCACCGACAACCTCAAGGCCGGCCAGGTCGTCCACCCGGTCGACGTGGTCCGTCACGACGAGGACGACACCTACCTGGTCGTCGCCGCCGACAAGGGGACCGCGACCTTCTCGGACATCGCCAACGGCGTGGCCGAGGAGTACGGCTTCTGGCTCGGCGACGCGTTCGCCTCCGGCGGCTCGGCCGGCTACGACCACAAGGGCATGGGCATCACCGCCCGCGGCGCCTGGGAGTCGGTGAAGCGCAACTTCCGCGAGCTGGGTGTGGACACCCAGTCCGAGGACTTCACGGTGGTCGGCATCGGCGACATGTCCGGTGACGTCTTCGGCAACGGCATGCTGCTCAGCGAGCACATCCGGCTGGTCGCGGCCTTCGACCACCGGCACATCTTCCTCGACCCGAACCCGGACGCGGCCGTCTCGTACGCCGAGCGGCGCCGGCTGTTCGACCTGCCGCGCAGCTCCTGGGACGACTACGACAAGTCGCTGATCTCGGCGGGCGGCGGCGTCTTCCCGCGCACCGCGAAGTCGATCCAGCTCTCGGCCCAGGTCCGCGAGGTGCTCGGCCTCACGCAGAGCAAGCTCACCCCGGCCGAGCTGATGAAGGCGATCCTGCAGTCGCCGGTGGACCTGTTCTGGAACGGCGGCATCGGCACCTACGTCAAGGCCGAGCGGGAGACCAACGCGGACGTCGGCGACAAGGCCAACGACGCGATCCGGGTCAACGGCGCCCAGATCCGGGCCCGGGTGATCGGCGAGGGCGGCAACCTCGGCTGCACCCAGCTGGGCCGGATCGAGTACGCGCAGGTCGGCGGCCCGGCGGCGCAGGGCGGCTGGATCAACACCGACGCGATCGACAACTCGGCCGGCGTGGACACCTCGGACCACGAGGTGAACATCAAGATCCTGCTCAACCAGGTGGTCGCCGACGGCGACATGACGGTCAAGCAGCGCAACACGCTGCTCGCCGACATGACCGACGAGGTCGGCAAGCTCGTGCTGCGCAACAACTACGCGCAGAACGTGGTGCTGGCCAACGCGGCGGCCCAGGCGCACAGCATGGTCAACGTGCACTCGCGGATGATCAACCGGCTGGAGGCCGACGGTCTGCTCGACCGCCAGCTGGAGTTCCTGCCCAGCGAGAAGCAGCTGAAGGACCGTCAGCAGAGCGGCTTCGGGCTCACCCAGCCCGAGCTGTCGGTGCTGCTGGCCTACACGAAGATCACGCTGGCCGACGAGCTGCTCGCCACCGGGCTGCCGGACGACCCGTACTTCCGCGAGACGCTGCACCAGTACTTCCCGACCAAGCTGCGCGAGAAGTTCGCCGAGGCGGTGGACAACCACGCGCTGCGCCGGGAGATCATCACCACGCTGATCGTCAACGACACGATCAACCGCGGTGGTTGCACCTTCGCCTTCCGCCTGCGGGAGGAGACCGGGGCGACGTACGAGGAGATCGCCCGGACCCACACCGCGGCCCGCGCCGTCTTCGGCCTGGAGCACATCTGGGACCAGGTCGAGGAGCTGGACAACCGGATCCCGGCCGAGACCGCGATCCGGATGCGCCTGCACTCGCGCCGCCTCGTCGAGCGGGCCACCCGCTGGATGCTCAACAACCGCCGCCAGCCGCTGGACATCGCGGACACCATCGCGTTCTTCCAGCAGCGGGTGGACCAGGTGTGGAGCACCCTGCCGAAGCCGCTGCGCGGCGAGGACTCGGCCTGGTTCGACAAGATCTTCGTCGAGCTGACCGGCGCGGGCGTGCCGGAGGCGCTGGCCACCCGGATCTCCGGCCTCTCCTCGGTCTTCCCGACGCTGGACATCACCGAGGTCGCGGACCGCTCCGGCAAGGACGTCGCCGAGGTCGCGGACGTCTACTACGACCTGGGCGACCGGCTCGGCATCACCCACCTGCTGGACCGGATCATCGAGCTGCCGCGCGTTGACCGGTGGTCCTCGATGGCCCGCACCTCGATCCGCGAGGACCTCTTCGCGGCGCACGCGGTGCTCACCGCGGACATCCTGGCCTGCGGTCCCGAGGGCGCCACGGCCGAGGAGCGGTACCAGGCCTGGGCCGAGATGAACGCCACCCTGCTGACCCGGGCCAAGACCACGCTCGACGACATAAGGGGTTCGGACATCTACGAGCTGTCCAGCCTGTCGGTCGCCATGCGGGTGATCCGCACGCTGCTGCGCACGGGTTCGATGCGCTGACGTCGGGGACAGAGGAGCGGGCCGTACCTTCGGGTGCGGCCCGCTCCGCTTTTGCCGCTCTGTTTTCCTGACGTTGATCGGAACTCGGCACGCCGAGCGGACAGGGAGGGGTGTGGAACTGTCACTGCGGTCCCGGCTGCGCGCCGGCGACCAGAGCGCGTTCGGGGAGATCTTCGATGAGCACGCGTCCGACCTGTACAAGTACGCCGTCCGCAGCCTCGGGGACTGGACCGCCGCCGAGGACGTCGTCTCGCTGACCTACCTGGAGGCATGGCGGCTGCGCGGCAAGCTCTACGAGGAGGGCGAGAGCGTGCGGCCCTGGCTCTTCGGCATCGCCACCAACGTGCTGCGCAACACCGCCCGGGCGGCCCGCCGGCACCGCGCCGCGCTGGGTCGGCTGCCGGTCCGCGACACCGTGCCGGACTTCGCCGACGAGCTGGTCGACCGGCTCGACGACGGCGCCGAACTCGCGGCCGCGAGCCGCGCGCTGGCCCGGTTACGGCGCGCGGAGCGCGAGGTGTTCGTGCTCTGCGTCTGGTCCGGGCTGGACTACGCGGCCGCCGCCGAGGCGCTCGGCATCCCGGTCGGTACGGTTCGGTCCCGCTTGTCCCGAGCCCGGGTCAAGCTGCGCGAGCTGGCGGCCCAGGAGCTGGAACTCGGCAGGAGCTCCGGACAGGTACAGAGCGGCCGCAGGAACGCGGTCCGGTCGACGCAGGAGAAGGCACCGTGAACGAGAACGACGATCTGACGGAGCTTCGACAGGGCTTTCCGACGCCGTCCGAACCGGTGCTCTCCCCCGACCGCCGACAGCACCTGAGGGAGCATCTGATGAGCGAGATCACCCCGGATCCGGCCGCCGGCACCGACTCGGCACCAGCCCGCCGCTCGCGCCGCAGGTTCGGCTGGGCGGCACTGCCGGTCCTCGCCGGCGGGTTGGCCTTGGCCCTGGTCCTGACGTCCGGTGGCAGCCCGGCGGGCGGCGGCAAGGCGGCTCCGTCCTCGCCCGGGGCCGGCGCGGCAGCGCCCGCAACCGCGGCCGCGCTGCTGGACCGGGTGGCCGAGGTCGCGGCCGGCAAGCCGGTGCTCACGGTGGGGCCCGGCCAGTTCGCCTACGTGAGGACCCTGCTGCAGAGCAGCACGATGTTCGTGAGCCCGCAGGGCACCAAGCTGACCGTCGACAAGCCGCGGGAGGTGCAGCAGTGGACTGCGGCGGACGGCAGTAAGCCGGGTCTGACCATAGACCCCCAGGGGCAGTCGGTCCGAACCACCACGAAGCCGATCAGCGACCCGTCGGTGTACGGTCCGACCTGCGCCTTCCTGGCGACCCTGCCGACCGATCCGGATGCCCTGCTGAAGCTGATCTACCAGGACACGGCCTCGGACCACGCTTTCAGCACGGACCTGAACGCCTTCTCCGCGATCGGCTTCATGCTCCGTGACCAGATCGCGCCGCCCGCGCTCTACGCCGCGCTGTACCGGGCCGGCGCGAAGATCCCCGGAGTCACCCTGGTCGAGGACACCACCGACGCCCGGGGACGTCACGGCATCGCGGTGGCCGAGAACTGGCAGGACGTCCAGTGGCAGTGGATCTTCGATCCGGCCACGTACGAGTTCCTCGGCGAGCGTTACGTGGTCACCAAGGCAGGCCAGTACGGCAAGCCGGGCGACGTGATCGAACAGTCCGCCGTGCTCCAGCGGGCCGCCGTCGACCAGGCCGGCGACACCCCTCAGCCCTGAGTAGCCGCCCGTTGCAGGGCGCTCGCCAGCAGGGCGAGGTCGGTCGGGCCGTTGCCGAGCTCGCGGACCGGGCGGCGGGTGGGCGGGGCGCCGAGCTGGGCCGGGTCCAGGGCGACCACGGTGGGGCGCAGCGTGGCGGTGCGCGGGATCCGGCCGCTGACCCGGGCGGTCTGGAAGGCCAGGACCGCGCCGTCCGGCCGGCGCAGGTAGCCGCGCCCCGGGGTCTCCTCGGGCAGTGCGGCCGCGTCGTCTATGTGGACCAGCAGTTCGGAGTCGGCCGGGTGGTCGGTGCGCAGCGCGATCCGCCAGAGCGCGGCCTCGTCCACCTCGCTGCCGGCGCTCAGCTCCGGACGGCCGGTCGCGGCGACCAGGTGCACGCCGAGGCGGCCGCCGCGCTGGGCGACCTCGGCCAGCGCGCGGGCCAGCGGGCGGCCGGCCGGTGAGGTGGGGGAGAGCAGCGCGTCGTAGTCGTCCACCACGACGATCAGCCGGGCGGGCAGCGCCGCCGGGGCGGTCGTGGTGGCGGTGGCGGTCGCGGTGGCGCCCGCCGAGTGGACGTCGGCCGTCGCGGGCACGGCCGGCTCGGCGTCACCGCGGCGTGGGCCGGCGAGCACGGCGGCGCGGGCGGTGAGCGCGTGTTCGGCGTACCAGGCCGTGAAGGCCCGGCCCTGGAGCAGCTCGGTGCGGTGCGCCAGCTCCTCCAGCAGCGCCTCGGCGGTCAGCAGCGCCTGGCGCGGGTCGGCGGCGGCGTCCAGCTGGGTGGTGACGTGCGGCAGCTCGGCGCAGCCGGCCAGCTCGCCGTCGCGGCCGCCGATCAGCAACAGTTGCAGGCGGTCCGGGCGCTCGCCGACCGCGAGCGAGGCGACCAGCGTGCGCAGCAGCTCGGTCTTGCCGCAGCCACGGGTGCCGCCGATCAGCAGGTGCTGCTGCTCGGCGGGGTCCGGGCCGGCCAGGTCTATCGTGCACAGGTCGTCGCGGGTGGTGCCGAGCAGGGCGGCCGCGGTGCCGGTGGTGCTCGGCAGGCCCTCCCAGCGGGCCGAGAGCTTGGCGGGGGTGACGGTGTCGAGCTGGAGCAGGTCGAGCAGGCGCAGTGCGTCCGGCAGCGGGCCGCGGGCGACCGGGGCGGCCTCGCGCAGCGGGGCCAGCGCGCGGGCGAGCCGTTCGGCCCAGACCATCGAGACGGCGTCCAGCGCGACGTCCTCGACCAGCTCGCGCGGGCCTTCGGCGGTGGGCCGGTCCAGCGTCAGCCGGGTGGCGACCTCGCCGGTCACGGTCGCGGTGGCGCCCACGCCGGCCGGCAGCCGCTCGGCGTGCTCGGCCAGGCAGACCGGGAAGACGCCGAGGGCCGGGCCGTGCCGCAGCAGCCGGGCGAGTGCCTGGCGGGCCGTCTCGGACCCCGGATCGCCGTCCAGCAGCAGCACGGTGGCGGGCTGGGCGCTGTCGTCGGCCGGGCGGGCGGCCAGCTCGGCCAGCCGTTCCTCGGCCTGGGTCGGGTCGAGCCCGATCAGCAGCCGGCAGTCCTGGCCGTGGCCGGGGCGCAGGTGCGGCAGCCAGAGCGACCAGGCCCACTCGGCGGTCCGGTCCTCGACCGGCCTGCCCTGGTCGGCGCTGATCACCACCAGGCTCAGGCCGCTCGGCGGGTGCAGCACGGCCAGCTGCGCGACCAGCGCCCTGGCCAGCCCGGACAGCCGCTCGCGCGGGCCGGCCAGGCCGAGGCTGCCGGCGCCGCGCAGATCGACGGTCACCGGGACGGCCGGCAGCACCGTGCCGGGCGCGGTGCCGGGGCCGCCGGGCCGGTCGGCGGTGCCCAGCCGCAGCGTGAGCGCGTCCGGATGGTTGGGCACCCGCTCCCACAGGCGCGGGCCGGGGCCGAGCGCGCCGAGCAGCACGGTGGCCGGGTCGGGCCAGCGCTCGCGCTGCGCCGCCGCCTGCCGCTGCCGGGCCCGCAGGTGCTGCCGGCCGGCGTCGGCCTCGGCCGGCTCGCCTGCCGTGCGGCCGAGCCGACGGGAGAGCAGTGAGCGGGCCTTGCCGGTGCCGCTCGGTGCGGGCGGCTCGGGCTGCTCGGCCGCGGGGACGGCCGGTCGGCCCGGTCGCGGCGGCGGGCTGACCTGGAGGTGACCGAGGCCGTCGGCGGTGGTGCCGCGGGTCTCGGCAGCCCGGGGTGCGGCGGCCAGCGCGACAGTGGACTCGCCGAGCCGCAGCAGCGCGCCCTCGGGCAGCGGGAGCGGGTCGCCGCCGACCGGGCGGCCGTCCAGCGTGGTGCCGTTGGTCGAGCCGAGGTCCTGGACGGTCACCTCGCCGCCGTCGCCGAGGTGCAGCGCCAGGTGCAGGCGGGAGACGTCGGGGTCGTCGAGCGGGACGTCGGCCTCGCTGGAGCGGCCGAGCCGGACCTGGCGGCCATGCAGGCGGTGCACGCCGCCCGCGTCCGGGCCGCCGAGCACGCGCAGCTCGGTGGCGGCGTCCGAGGAGTGGGCGGGCGGCTCGTCGTCCGCCTCCGGATCGGGCTCGCCGAGGGTGAGGACGGCGCCGTCCAGGAGCGGGGGGTGGCCGAGCGGGGTGCGTTCGTCGATCCGCTGCCGACCGGCGTAGAGGTGCACATGGGTGGCGCTGCGCGGGCCGCGCACGCCTGCTGCGCCGGCCAGCGCCACCGAGAGCGCCCCCAGCGCCGTGCCGACCGGCGCGGTGACCAGTACGTCGGTGGCGGGCGCGGGCGCACCGGCACCCGTGCGGGGCCGGAGGACCGTCAGCCGGATCTGCATCGCGCCCGGGGTTCCCCTCTGCTCGTGACCCAAGTCGAGTCGCTGGACCGCAGGAGTGCTAGGCGTCATCCTGCCACCCGGGACTGACAGTCCGCGCACCGTACCGGATTTGACGATCTTGCGATCATCGCCATGTTGAGGGGCGACGCAGACCCGGGTCAAGGCGATGCGGCCTCGGGTCAAGGCGCCCGAACAGCGGCGGCTGATCGGGCTCAGGTGTGACCCGCACGGTTAGAGTTGCCGCAGACACGGGCTATCGCCCGCGGGCGACGTCAGGTCTTGGTAGGGCGAGGAGCGTGCACCAGGTGCGGCCGGTAGGCAGCAAGTATCTGCTCGAGGAGACGCTCGGGCGCGGTGCCACGGGCACCGTCTGGCGGGGTCGGGTACGGGAGGACGCCGGTGTCGCGAACCTGAGCCCCGGGCAACAGGTCGCGATCAAGGTCCTCAAGGAGGAGCTGGCCGCCGACCCCGACATCGTGCTGCGCTTCCTGCGCGAGCGCTCGGTGCTGCTCCGGCTCAACCACCCGAACATCGTCCGGGTCCGTGACCTGGTGGTGGAGGGCGAGCTGCTGGCCCTGGTGATGGACCTCGTGGACGGTCCCGACCTCTACCGCTACCTGCGCAGCAACGGCCCGCTCAGCCCGATCGCGGCGAGCCTGCTGATGGCCCAGATCGCCGACGCGCTCGCCGCCAGCCACGCCGACGGCGTGGTGCACCGCGACCTCAAGCCCGCCAACGTGCTGCTCGCCAGCACCTACGTCGACGGCGTCAGCGGTGAGCAGCTGCACCCGATGCTCACCGACTTCGGCATCGCCCGGTTGGCCGACTCCCCGGGCATCACCCGGACCAGCGAGTTCGTCGGCACCCCGAGCTACGTGGCGCCGGAGTCCGCCGCCGGCCGGCAGCAGACCTCCGCCGTGGACGTCTACGGCGCCGGGATCATGCTGTACGAGCTGGTCACCGGCCGTCCGCCGTTCCAGGGCGACGGGCCGATCCAGGTGCTCCAGGCCCACCTGATGCAGGAGGCGGTTCGCCCGCCCGGCATGCCCGAGCCGCTCTGGACGGTGGTCGAGCGCTGCCTGCGCAAGGACCCGGCCCAGCGGCCCAGCGCCACCTCGCTCGCGCACGGCCTGCGGGTCGTCGCGGCGGGCGTCGGCGTGCACGCCTCGCCGGCCGCGGTGGACGCCGCGCTCGCGGTGGGCGGGCTGCTGCTGCCCGAGGAGCAGCCGGCCGAGGTGCCGGGGACCGGTCCGGGCAGCACGCTGCCGAACGCCGTTCCCGGCGAGCAGGGCACGATGCTGCTCGGCAGCCAGAGCCAGAGCCAGCCGCCGGCGCCGGTCGGCCAGTACGACTCGGCCGCGGCCACCCAGGTGCTGCCGCACGGTGCGGCCGGTGCCGTCGGCGTGGCCGCCGGGACCGACGAGCGCACCCGGCTGATGCCGCCGATGCCGATGCCTGCGCCACCTGCGGCTGCCGGACAGCAGGCCCAGCCCGCCGAACCGGCCCAGCCGGAGGCGCCGCACCCGTGGCAGACCCAGCTGCGCGCCGCCCGCGACCGCAACCAGCAGACCCAGGTCTTCGCCGCGGAGGACTTCGAGACCCCGCAGCAGGCGCCGGCGCCCTACCAGGGCGGCTACCGGCCGCAGGGCTTCCCGCCGCCCGGCTACCCGGAGCAGGGCGGCTACCAGCCGCCGAGCGCGTACCAGTCCCCGCAGCCGCCCGCCGGCCGGCCGCAGCAGGGCTACCCGCAGCAGGGCGGCTACGCCCCGCAGGGCTACCCGCCGCCGGCCCCCGGCACCGCCCGGCCCGGCCCCGAGCCGCGCCGCGCCGCCGGAGGGGGCGAGCAGGGCCGGGCGGGCCAGCGCCCGCCGGTGGCGCCGCCGCCGTACCAGGGCCGCCGGGACCAGGCGCAGGGCTACGAGCAGGGCTACGAGCAGGGCTACGGCGACCGCGGTGACTACCGCGAGCCCCCGCAGTCGCGTGCGCCGCAGGCCCGCCCGGCCGCCGCGCCGCCGCCCGCGCCGGCCCGCCGCGCCGAGCCGCAGCGCCGCCAGGAGCCCCCGCTGCCGCGCGAGCCGGAGCGTGAACGCGAGCGCGAGCGCGAGCCGGAGTACGAGCCCCGGCAGCGCCGCGAGCCGCGCCAGCGCAGCCGCAACCGGATGTACATCCCGGGCCTGGGCTGCCTCAAGGGCTGCCTGATGGTGCTGCTGATCCTGGCGGTCGCCGCGCTCGCGCTGTGGAACTTCACGCCGCTGCCGCACTACTGGGACGACGTGCACACCTGGTTCAGCGACACGACCGGCTGGGTGAGCCGAACCTGGCACTCCGTCACCGGCAAATAACGGCTTGTCACCAGCTGATCAGGATTAGAGCTTTATCGACATTGACCCCTCCACGGTCCCGCGGAGGGGTCCCGGACGCGTAGGTTGGACCGCGACGCACCGACCTACGAGCGCTCCCGAGCCCCAGCGGGCGGCCCCGGGAGCGCTCCCCGCCGCCCACGGAGCAGCATTGGCACGCAAGATCGGCAGCCGGTACACCGTGCACCAGGTGATCGGCCGGGGGTCCGCCGGCACCGTGTGGCTCGGCGAGGGCCCCGACGGACCGGTGGCCGTCAAGCTGCTGCGCGAGGACCTGGCCACCGACCAGGTGCTGGTCGGCCGCTTCGTCCAGGAGCGCGCCGCGCTGACCAGCCTCGACCACCCGAGAGTCGTCGGGGTGCGCGACATGGTGGTGGACGGCGCCGACCTGGCGCTGGTGATGGAGCTCGTGCACGGCACCGACCTGCGCTCCCGGCTGGAGCGCGAGGGCGTGCTCTCGCCGCAGGACGCGGTCTCGGTGATCGCGGACGTCGCGGACGGGCTGGCCGCCGCGCACGCCGCCGGGATCGTGCACCGGGACGTCAAGCCGGAGAACGTGATGCTCGACCTGGCCGCGCCCCCCGGGCCCGGCGGGGCGCCGCGCGCCAAGCTCACCGACTTCGGCATCGCCCGGCTGGTCGACGCACCGCGCCGGACCAGGGCGACCCGGATCATCGGCACCCCCGACTACCTGGCCCCCGAGATCATCGAGGGGCTGGAGCCGCGCGCCGCCGTGGACATCTACGCGCTGGCCACCGTGCTCTACGAGCTGCTGGCCGGCTTCACGCCGTTCGGCGGCGGCCACACCGGCGCCGTGCTGCGCCGGCACGTCACTGAGAGCGTGCCGCCCGTCCCGGGCCTGCCGGACGGCCTGTGGCGGATCATCGCCGAGTGCCTGGCCAAGGCCCCGGCCTCCCGGCTGCGCGCCGCCGAGCTCGCCGACCGGCTGCGCGAGCAGCTGCCGGCGCTGGCCGGGCTGCCGCCGCTGGCGCTGCCCGCGCAGGCCGGTGCCGACGGCCGCAGGCCGGACGCCGAGGAGCAGCTGACCCCGGGCGAGGCGGTCTACGCCGAGGCGGACACCGGCACCGGCACGCACCGCCGCCGGCGCGGGCCGGCCGTCCCGCTGGTGCCGACGCCGGCGCCCGACTCCACCCGGGACACCCACACCAGCCTGCGCCGCCCGAGCCCGCAGGAGCTGGCCGGCTACGCCGCCGAGTCGCGCGCCCAGCGGGCGGCGCCGAGCGCCCAGCGCGGCGGCCGGCGGGCGCTGGTGCGGCGCCGGCGCCAGCTCGCGGTGCTGATCGCGGTGGTGCTGCTGCTGGCGGGCGCCGCCGCGGCGTTCGCGGCCTTCGGCGGCGGGCACCACGGTGACCGGCACGGCGCCGGGCGGCCGGCGGCGGTGGTGGCATCGGTGACGTCGGTGGCTGCCGCGGAGCCCGGACCGGCCTCGGGCGACCGGCCGGCCGACGCCGGGGCGCCGGTGGCCGGGGCCTGAGGCCGGGCGCCCGGCGCTGGGATGCCGCTGGGATGCTGCTGGGACGGCACCGGAGAGCGGCTGAGGCCCCCGGAGGCCGGCTGACGGCCGTCGGGTGGCCGGCTGAGCGGCACCGGCGGAGCGGGTGACGCGGGCCCGGAGACCGCCCGGAAGCTCCGTAGGGGACCGGCCCGGTCCCGGTCCCGCTCGCAAACCATTAGGCTGGTGGCGTGGCAGCCGTCGATCCTTCCGAAGAGCTCAAGAACCTCGAAACGACCATGGGGTCGATCGAGGCCGTCATCGACCTGGACAAGATCCGGGCCGACATCGAACGCCTGGAGGAGGAGGCAGCCGCCCCCAACCTCTGGGACGACGTCGCGAACGCGCAGAAGGTCACCAGCAAGCTCTCCTTCCTGCAGGGCGATCTGCGCCGGGTCGAGAACCTGCGCAGCCGGATCGACGACGTCCGCGTCCTGTTCGAGCTGGCCGAGGAGATGGACGACGCCGACACCCGGGTCGAGGGCGAGAACGAGCTGGCCTCGGTCAAGAAGGCCGTCGAGGAGCTCGAGGTCCGCACGCTGCTCTCCGGCGAGTACGACGCCCGCGAGGCGCTGGTGAACATCCGGGCCGAGGCCGGTGGCGTGGACGCCGCCGACTTCGCCGAGCAGCTGATGCGGATGTACCTGCGCTGGGCCGAGCGGCACGGCTACCCGACCGAGGTCTACGACACGTCGTACGCCGAGGAGGCCGGCATCAAGTCCGCCACCTTCAGCGTGAAGACCCCGTACGCCTACGGCACGCTCTCGGTCGAGCAGGGCACCCACCGCCTGGTGCGGATCTCGCCGTTCGACAACCAGGGCCGCCGGCAGACCTCGTTCGCGGGCGTCGAGGTGCTCCCGGTCGTCGAGCAGAGCGACCACGTGGACATCGACGAGGGCGAGCTGCGGGTGGACGTGTACCGCGCCTCCGGCCCCGGCGGCCAGGGCGTCAACACCACCGACTCGGCGGTCCGGATCACCCACCTGCCGACCGGCATCGTGGTCTCCTGCCAGAACGAGCGCTCGCAGATCCAGAACAAGGCCTCGGCGATGAACGTGCTCCAGGCCAAGCTGCTGGAGCGGCGCCGCCAGGAGGAGAAGGCCCGGATGGACTCGCTGAAGGACGGCGGCAGCTCCTGGGGCAACCAGATGCGCTCGTACGTGCTGCACCCGTACCAGATGGTCAAGGACCTGCGGACCGAGTACGAGGTCGGCAACCCGCAGGCGGTGCTGGACGGCGACATCGACGCCTTCATCGAGGCGGGCATCCGCTGGCGCAAGCAGAGCGAGCAGGCCGCGCAGGCCGCGAAGTAGTTCCACCGGAACGGAGAGCGGGCCCCGGACGACGCGTCCGGGGCCCGCTCTGTTGCGCTCGTGGTGTTGCGCTCGTGGTTCGTGGGTCGTTCGTGGTCAGGTTCGTGCTGGTGCTCAGGCCAGTGCCTGCCGGCAGATCATCGCCACCGCCAGCAGCCCCGCGATCAGCGCGAGCAGCGCGACGGGCGAAAGCGCGGCGAACGGGTTCTGCTGCTCCTGGAGCCGGGCCCGTTGGGCTCGGCAGACCGGGCAGCGGCCGTCGCTCACGCGGCCGGCGCAGTTGGCGCACACCAGATGGTCGCACGTCATGCGATCTCCTCCTTGCTGCTACAGCCAACGCACCGGGTGGGGCTTTGGTTCCGGTCGCCCCTCTACTCTGCCAGGTTCTGCGGCTTCCGGCGCCCGGGCCCGCGAACTTCACCGACCATATCGGTCGCAATAGTCACATCGGTGACGACGCAGCGCGGGTCTTCCGGCGCTCGCTGTGACATGGCTCGCAATTTTTCCGGCATTTCAGCACAAGAGCGGACAATCCTTTCGCTGTTTCGTGGACGTACCCTGCGGGCCCCCATCCGGGTCGCGTATGGTCCCAAGCCGGGGGAGCCGCTCGGGGCCCGCTCCCACCGTCCGCCCCCGGCCGGACCGGGGCAGTCGGGACTCCACCTAGGATGGCCTCCGTGATGCAGCCGTGATCAGATTCGACAACGTTTCCAAGACCTATCCCAAGCAGAACCGCCCCGCCCTGTCGGAGGTCTCGCTGGAGATCGAGAAGGGCGAGTTCGTCTTCCTGGTCGGCTCGTCCGGCTCGGGCAAGTCCACGTTCCTGCGGCTGTGCCTGCGCGAGGAGCGGCCGAGCACCGGCGAGGTGCACGTGCTCGGCAAGGACCTGGGCAAGCTGTCCAACTGGAAGGTGCCGCACATGCGGCGTCAACTGGGCACCGTCTTCCAGGACTTCCGCCTGCTGCCGAACAAGACCGTGGCGCAGAACGTGGCGTTCGCGCTGGAGGTCATCGGCAAGCCGAAGAGCGCCATCAACAAGGTGGTGCCCGAGGTGCTCGACCTGGTCGGCCTCGGCGGCAAGGAGGACCGGATGCCCGGCGAGCTGTCCGGTGGTGAGCAGCAGCGCGTCGCGATCGCCCGCGCCTTCGTGAACCGCCCGATGCTGCTGATCGCGGACGAGCCGACCGGAAACCTGGACCCGCAGAACTCGGTCGGCATCATGAAGCTGCTGGACCGGATCAACCGCACCGGGACCACGGTGCTGATGGCCACCCACGACCAGGCCATCGTCGACCAGATGCGCAAGCGCGTCATCGAGCTCGACAAGGGGCTGCTGGTCCGTGACCAGGCCCGCGGCGTCTACGGCTACCAGCACTGATCTGGCTGTCCAGCACTGATCCCAGGGCCTGTTCGGCCGACGCCGCCCCCGGACCACCAGCACTGATCTTGGAGTAGAAGAAGCCATGCGCGCCCAGTTCGTCCTGTCGGAGATCGGTGTCGGTCTCCGCCGCAACCTGACGATGACCATCGCGGTCGTGGTCAGTGTCGCGCTCTCGCTCGCTCTCGCCGGGGCCAGTCTCCTGGTCCGTGACCAGGTCAACTCCATGAAGGGGTACTGGTACGACAAGGTCGAGGTGAGCATCTACTTCTGCACCAAGGCGGATGCCAAGACGGCGCCGCAGTGCGCCTCGGGGGCGGCGACCGACGACCAGATCGCCGCGATCAAGGCCGGCCTGGACAAGATGACGCCGGCGATCGTGAAGAACGCCACCTTCGAGACCCAGGCGGAGGCGTACAAGCACTGGAAGGACATGAACCCGGACAGCGCGCTGGTCGCCGTCCTGGGTGCCGAGGCCATCCCGTCCTCCTGGCGGGTCAAGCTGGAGGACCCGACGCGCTACGACGTGATCCAGAGCGCGTTCGCGGGTCAGCCGGGCGTGCGTTCGGTGGAGGACCAGCGCAAGATCCTGGACAACCTCTTCGGCCTGCTGAACGGTCTGCAGACGGCCTCGTTCGTGATCATGGTGCTGATGCTCTCGGTCGCGCTGCTGCTGATCGTCAACACCGTGCGTGTCTCGGCGTTCAGCCGAAGGCGCGAGACCGGGATCATGAGACTGGTCGGCGCCTCCAACTTCTACGTGCAGATGCCGTTCATCGCCGAGGCGGCGTTCGCCGCCTTGCTGGGCGCGGTGCTGGCGTCGGGGCTGCTGCTGTTGGGCAACTTCGGCGTGCAGCACTGGCTGGCCGCCAAGGTGCAGTTCATCCAGTTCATCGGGCTCTCCTCGGTGCTCCAGGTGATCCCGCTGCTGATCGTGGCCGGCATGGCGATGGCGGCGATCGCGGCCTTCCTGACGCTGCGCAAGTACCTCAAGGTCTGATCCGGCAAGGCCGGTTGGCCTGATCCGAAACGGCCGGTCGCTCACCCCTGGTGAGCGGCCGGCCGTTTTGCGAACACGGAGCGCACCCGGGCACCGGGCGCCTAGACTGCCGTCCCATGGCTGTCCGGACCGGACCCGGCGCGCGGCGGGTACGCCAAGGCGCCACCCTCACCCTGCTGTTCGGCGCGGTGCTGCTCGGCGGCGCGCTCGCCGGCGCCTGGGGCGGCGCGGCCCCGGCCTCGGTGGTGGGCCGGGCGGTCTCGGTGGACGTGCTGCCCGCGACCGGCCCGGACGTCTCGGCGTTCTCTCCCGCGCAGGCCGAGCGGCTGGTCGCGGCCGGCGGCGACCGCTGGGCCGCGTACTACAGCGCCGAGGACTACGCGGCCTTCACCCAGGGCCTGGACGGCGAGTACCTCGGCGTCGGGCTCTCGGTCGAACGGGCCCAGGACGGCAGCACGGTGGTCTCGGCGGTCCCGGCCGGCCCGGCCCGCGCGGCCGGCATCGCGGTCGGGATGCGGCTGCTCGCGGTGGACGGCGCGGCGGTGGACCGGCTGCCGGTCACCGAGGTGGTGGCCCGGCTGCGCGGGCGCTCCGACCGCGCGTCAGCCGAAACGTGGAGCAGTGCGCCGAGCGGCCTGCCGCAGGCCGGCGAGCCGGCGCCCGCCCGGCCGGCCGCGGGCCCCGGCTCGCCGGTCCGGCTGACGCTGCGGCGGTCCGGTAGTGCGCCGCGCGAGGTGACGTTGCGCCGGACCGTGCTGGCCGCCCAGGACGTCACGGTGGACCAGCCGGCCGCCGGCGTGCTGCGGATCACCGTGCGGGCCTTCACCAGCGGCGTCGGCGAGCAGGTCCGGGCGGCGGTGCGCCGGGCGCCCGCCCGTGGCGTGGTGCTCGACCTGCGCGGCAACTCCGGCGGCCTGGTCACCGAGGCGGTGGCGACCGCCTCGGTCTTCCTGGACGGCGGCCCGGTCGCCTCCTACCTGGTGCACGGCGAGCGCCGCGAGCTGACCGCGGCGCCCGGCGGCGACACCGCGACGCCGCTGGTCGTACTGGTGGACGGCGGCACCATGAGCGCCGCCGAACTCGTCACCGGGGCGCTGCAGGACCGCTGCCGGGCGGTCGTGGTCGGCTCCCGGACCTTCGGCAAGGGCACCGTGCAGCAGCCCAGCCGGCTGGCCGACGGGTCGGTGCTGGAACTGACCGTGGGCCGCTACTTCACGCCCGGCGGGCGTTCCCCGGACGGCACCGGGCTGCTGCCCGACGTCAGCGCGCCCGATCCGGCCGGCGCCGGGCGGCTCGCGCTGCGGGTGCTCACCGGCCTGGGTGGACCGGCCACGCGCTGATCAGTGGGGCGCCGGAGGATAAACCGGCTGCCGCACCGCCCGCCGAGGTGCGAGAATGATCGGCGCTATGGCAAAGGAAACGGGACAGAAGCTGATCGCGCAGAACAAGAAGGCGCGACACGAGTACACCATCCTGGACACCTACGAGTGCGGGATGGTGCTCACCGGTACCGAGGTGAAGTCGCTGCGCGAGGGCCGGGCCAACCTGGTTGACGGGTACGCCTACACCCAGGGCGGCGAGGTGTGGATCGACAACGTCTTCATCCCCGAGTACACCCAGGGGACGTGGACCAACCACTCGGCGCGGCGCAAGCGCAAGCTGCTGCTGCACAAGATGGAGATCCGCAAGCTGGAGGCCAAGACCAAGGAGACCGGGCACACGCTGGTCCCGCTGTCGCTGTACTTCAAGGACGGCCGGGTCAAGCTGGAACTGGCGCTCGCGGTCGGCAAGAAGCTCTACGACAAGCGGCAGACGCTGCGCGAGAAGCAGGACACCCGCGAGACCGCCCGCGCGGTCGCCGCCGTCCGCCGCCGCCAGGGCGGTCGGCAGGGCTGAGCGGCCGGCAGGGCTGAGCACCGCCGTACTGTCGCGGATTCGTCCCAAGCTCGGTACGGAGGCTCCGTACCGACCCGGACGCCAAGGTTCGCTCAGTACCATCCGGGGAATGAACGTCTCCCTGTTGGACGGCTGGTTCCCGTGGGCGATCCAGCTGGCCGCCGCGGTCGCGCTGGTGGCCGCGATCGGCTGGCGGGACCGTCGCTGGCGGCTGCGCCGGGCACCGGTCGCGCTCGCCGTGGCGGCCGCGCTGACCGCCGGGCTCGGCCTGCTCGCGGTGACCGTCGGCGGGGTCACCGACCCGCTGCCGTTCGCGCTCTGGCTCTGGCTGGCCGCCGCGGTGGCCGCGTTCACGGTGCTGGTGTTCGGCTGGCGCGGTGCCCGCTGGTGGCGGCGCGCGCTGGCACCGGTCGCGGGGCTGCTCGCGATCGTGGCCGGGGCGAACGCGCTGAACGCCTCGACCGGCTACTACCCGACGATGGCCGACGCGATCGGCGAGCTCACCGGCGCCCCGCTGCCGCAGCAGGTGTCGCTCGCCCAGCTCGGCTCGCTCACCGGCCGGACCACCACGGGCCGGATCGTCCAGGTGGACATACCGGACACCGCGAGCGGCTTCGCGCACCGGCAGGAGCTGGTCTACCTGCCGCCGGCCTGGTTCCGCAGCAAGGTCCGGCCGAAGCTGCCGGTGCTGGAGATGATCGGCGGCGAGTACTCGGCCCCGGACAACTGGGTGCGGGCCGGCGACGCGGTGCAGACCGCCGACACCTACGCGGCCGCGCACAACGGCTTCTCGCCGGTGCTGGTCTTCGCGGACGCGACCGGTGGCTTCAAGGTGGACACCGAATGCGTCGACGGCCCGAACGGAAAGGCCGAGGACCATCTGGTGAAGGACATTCCGCCGTTCGTCGAGAAGACCTTCGGCACCGCCACCGACCCGAGGAAGTGGGGCGTGGTCGGCTGGTCGATGGGCGGCACCTGCGCGATCGACCTGACGGTCGAGCACCCGCAGGTCTTCGACCATTTCGAGGACATCTCCGGTGACCTCGGGCCGAACATCGGGGACAAGCAGTCCACCATCGACAAGCTCTACGGCGGCGACGCGGCCGCCTGGGCGGCGCACGACCCGATGACCGTGCTGGCCCACCACACGAAGTACCGGAACGTCTCCGGCTGGTTCGAGAGCGGCGACCAGGAGGCCCAGCACATCGCGCAGGCCAAGGAGCTCGACGCGGCGGCCCGCAAGGACGGGATCAAGGCCTCGGTGACGGTTCAACCTGGCCGGCACGTCTGGCAGTTCGGCGCCGAGGCGTTCGCCGACGCGCTGCCCTGGCTGTCCCAGCAGCTGGGCACGCCCGGTCCGCACCCGGCGCCGAAGGCCGCGCCGAGCCCCACCGGGGCGTGAGCACGGCGTAATGAGCTGGACCCCCTCTTGCGGGGCGCGTACCATGGGCACAGCACCGCCCGCCGGGCCCGTCCCGGCCGGGAGTTGTTTCTCAAAAAAACATGGGGATGATCGGTTTCGACAGGGGAAGTCGAAACAGGAGAAGCGAGCCGAGGAACGCGGCAATGATCTCGTTAACCATATGCCGCAAAAAAATAATCGCCGATACTAAGCGCGCGACCTTCGCGCTCGCTGCCTGAGCAGCGAGTAGCCAAGGAGTCAGACCGTGGGAGTTCCCGACCCGGATCCTGGCTTAATCTAGGGAACTGAACCGTCCGCCCCGGTTACGGGGGCGGCTGGGAAACCAAACAGTAACTGGGCCTGTTGGCGGCTTGTCCGCGTGACTGCCAGGGCCGAGAAAAGCACAGCGGACTGCGCTCGGAGAAGTCCTGAATCCACTCCACTGGACCCGGGTTCGATTCCCGGCATCTCCACCATCCCATGTGCATGCAGGCCGTCCTCCTCCCGGAGGGCGGCCTTCGTGTTTCCCCGGCTCGCCTCTCGGCCCAGCCCCCGGCCCGCCTCCCGCTGCGGCCACGCCCCCCGGTGCACCTGGTCAGGGGGCGTGTGAGGAGCGTAACGAGAGGACGGGCGCACGCCGGAGGGCGTAGGATCTTCTGTCCGCTGATATCAGAACGGCGGCACACGCACTCCGCCGCATTGCGGACACGGCATGGACGACAGGGGATTCCTTGGGCGCGCACGGCACGGCCCGGCAGCAGGCAGCAGTACCGCAGGGGGCCACGGCCACCGCTGACGGGCTGCGCGAGCGCGAGATCGCCGGTGAGCAGCAGCACCTCGACACCGTCTACCAACGGCTCGAGGAGAAGCTCGCCGAGGCCGAGTACGTCCTGGAGGACGCCGCGAAGCGGGTCCAGGTCGGCACGCCCGGTGCGCTCGCCGAGCGGGACGCCCAGGTCTACCGGGCCGGTGCCCACCTGCACCGCCTCAACAGCGAGTTCGAGGACTTCCTGTTCGGCCGGATCGACCTTCAGCAGCCGGACTCCCCGGAGGAGCACGGCATCCCCTCGTTCACGCCGCTCGACCCGGCCGACGAGAACGTCGCGCAGACCCTGCACATCGGCCGGCTCGGCGTGCTGGACGCCGAGTTCGGCCCGCTGGTGATCGACTGGCGGGCGCCCGCGGCCGCGCCGTTCTACCGGGCCACGCCGCTGGAGCCGGGCCGGGTGCTGCGCCGCCGGGTGATCCGCTCCAAGGGCCGCAAGGTGATCGGCGTCGAGGACGACCTGCTGCGCCCCGACCTGACCCCGCGGCTGGCCGGCCAGGAGCTCGCGGTGGTCGGTGACGGCGCGCTGATGGCCTCGCTCGGCCGGGCCCGCAGCCACTCGATGCGCGACATCGTCTCGTCGATCCAGAAGGAGCAGGACGAGGTCATCCGGGCCCCCGCCGCGGGCGCCACGCTGGTCACCGGCGGCCCCGGCACCGGCAAGACCGCCGTCGCGCTGCACCGCGCCGCGTTTCTGCTCTACCAGGACCGCCGCCGCTACGCCGGCGGCATCCTGGTGGTCAGCCCGACCCCGCTGCTGGTCTCGTACACCGAGGGCGTGCTGCCCTCGCTCGGCGAGGAGGGGCAGGTCGCGATCCGCGCGGTCGGCAGCCTGGTCGACGGCATCGAGGCGGAGCGCTACGACACCCCGGAGACGGCCCGGATCAAGGGCTCGGCCCGGATGGTCCAGCTGCTGCGCCGCACCGCCCGCGCGGCGCTGGAGATCGGCGCGCCGACCGAGCTGAAGGTGGTCGCCCGCGGCGAGGTGCTGCGCCTGGACGCCGGCCGGCTGCGCGCGGTGCGCGGCAACGTGGTCGGCAGCGGCGGCACGCCGCTCAACCTGCTGCGCCCGCGGGCCCGCCGGCTGCTGCTGGACGCGCTCTGGGCGGAGGCGACCAGGCACCTGCCCAGGCCCACCGACTACTACGCCCGCGAGCAGCGCCAGGAGGAAAAGGAGTCCTTCGACGAGTACGTCTCGGACGACGCGTCGTTCCTGGACTTCCTGGACGCCTGGTGGCCGCCGCTGACCCCGCGCCAGGTGCTCGCCACGCTGCGCCGCCCCAAGCACACCAACCGGATCGCCCGACAGGTCGTCAGCTCCGAGGAGGCCCGCCTGCTGGCCGCCTCCTGGCAGCACCTCGGTGAGCGCGGCGAGGGGGCGCTCTCGGCGCACGACGTCGCGCTGGTGGACGAGCTGCAGCTGCTGCTCGCCGAGCCGGCCCGGCCCAGGGTGCGCGAGGTGGACGCGGTCGACCTGCTCAGCGGCCTGGACGAGGTGACCACCTTCGCGGACCGCAACTCGCGCTCGCGCGACCGCGGGCCGGTGGAGCGCACCGAGTACGCGCACGTGATCGTGGACGAGGCGCAGGACCTCACCCCGATGCAGTGGCGGATGATCGGCCGGCGCTCCCGGATGGCCACCTGGACCATCGTGGGCGACCCGGCGCAGAGCTCCTGGCCGTTCCCCGAGGAGGCACAGTCGGCGCTGGACGAGGTGCTGGCCGGCAAGCCGCGCCGCCGTCACACGCTGACCGTCAACTACCGCAACCCGGCCGAGATCGCCGAGGTCGCGGCGAAGGTGCTGGCGCTGGCCGCGCCGGGCACGCCGTCGCCGAGCGCGGTGCGCTCGACCGGGGTCGAGCCGCGGTTCGCGGCGGTCACCGCCCCGGGCGCGGACGCCTTCGGCGCGGCGGCGCGGGCCGAGCTGGTCCGGCTGCTCGGCGAGGTGGACGGCACGGTGGCCGTGGTGGTCCCGATGGAGCGCCGCGGCGAGGCGGCCGAGTGGATCGGCGGTCTGGGTCCGCGCGCGGTCGCGCTGGGCAGCCTGGAGGCCAAGGGCCTGGAGTACGACGCCACGGTGGTCGCCGACCCGACCGGCATCGCCGGCGAGTCCGAGGCGGGTCTGCGGGTGCTCTACGTGGCGCTGACCCGCGCGACCCAGCGGCTGACCGTGCTGAGCGGTCCGGACGACCTGCCGGACACCGAGGGCGTCCCGGCGCTGCTGCGCTGAGGCCGGGGGGCCGTCCGCTGACGGCCCCCTCCTGACTGCGCCCTGCTGACTGTGCCCTGCCGGCGGCCGCTGCTGACGGCCCGTCAACGAGTGAGGCCCCCACCGCTGGTGGGGGCCTCACTCGTACGTTGGTGACACCGACCCGCCATGCTCGCCTCGCGGCAAGTGGTCGCTCGCGGCGACTAAGGTTGGGCCCGGGGGCTTGGATCGAGCCGGTGTCTCGTCCAATGTAACCCATCGGTCCCGGGAGGCAATCCCGCCCGGCGGATTTCCCGCAGATGTCCACGTTCGCCGAAGCCTCTGTTGTCGGGACCGTGCAATCAATGAACGTTATTTCTGGGAACTCACTGGTAGGTGCGACGATCGAGCTCTAGGATGCGCGAGGCGACAGCATCAACAGTTTGTTGAACCAACAGTTTGTTGAACCAGGAAGAAGGACGTCGATGGCGACGGTGCCCAGTGTCTCCAACTCGATCACGGTGCGGCTGGAGGTTCCGGCCGCGGGCGGCGCGGTCAGCAACATCACCACCGCCGTGGAGTCCTCCGGTGGCTCGGTGACCGGTCTGGACGTCACGGCCTCGGGCCTGGAGGCGCTGCGGATCGACGTGACCGTCGCCGCCTCCTCGGTCGCGCACGGCGAGGAGATCGTCGAGAAGCTGCGCGCGATCGAGGGCGTCACCATCGGCAAGGTCTCCGACCGGACCTTCCTGATGCACCTGGGCGGCAAGATCGAGATGTCCTCCAAGCTGCCGATCCGCAACCGCGACGACCTGAGCATGATCTACACCCCCGGCGTGGCCCGGGTCTGCATGGCGATCGCCGAGAACCCCGAGGACGCCCGCCGCCTGACCATCAAGCGCAACAGCGTCGCGGTCGTCACCGACGGCTCCGCGGTGCTCGGCCTGGGCAACATCGGCCCGCAGGCCGCGCTGCCCGTGATGGAGGGCAAGGCGGCCCTCTTCAAGCGCTTCGCCGGCATCGACGCCTGGCCGATCTGCCTGGACACCCAGGACGCCGACGAGATCGTCGCGATCGTCAAGGCGATCGCCCCCGGCTTCGCCGGCATCAACCTGGAGGACATCTCCGCGCCGCGCTGCTTCGAGATCGAGGCCCGGCTGCGCGAGGCGCTGGACATCCCGGTCTTCCACGACGACCAGCACGGCACCGCGATCGTGGTGCTCGCCGCGCTGACCAACGCGCTGCGGGTGGTCGGCAAGGAGATCGGCGACATCCGGGTCGTCATGTCGGGCGCCGGCGCGGCCGGCACCGCGATCCTCAAGCTGCTGCTGGCGGCCGGCGTCGAGCACGCGACCGTGGCGGACGTGCACGGCGTGGTGCACAGCGGCCGTGAGGACCTCAACGACTCGCTGCGCTGGATCGCCGAGCACACCAACCGCTCGGGCCGCACCGGCAGCCTCAAGGAGGCCGTGGCCGACGCCGACGTCTTCATCGGCGTCTCGGCCCCGAACGTCCTGGACGGCGACGACATCGCCTCGATGGCCGACAACGCGATCGTCTTCGCGCTCGCCAACCCGGACCCCGAGGTCGACCCGGCGGTGGCCCGGCAGACCGCCGCGGTGGTCGCCACCGGCCGCAGCGACTTCCCGAACCAGATCAACAACGTGCTGGTCTTCCCGGGCGTGTTCCGCGGCCTGCTGGACGCGCAGAGCCGCACGGTGAACACCGAGATGATGATCGCCGCCGCCCGCGCGCTGGCCGCGACGGTCCTGGACGATCAGCTGAACGCGAACTACATCATCCCGAGCGTCTTCCACCCGGACGTCGCCAAGACCGTCGCCGCGGCCGTCCGCGACGCCGCGCTGGCCGCCGAGGGCAAGGAGGACCGGGCGCCGTCCCGGCCCACCCCGGGCATCGTCGGGACGCTCGACACGGCGGCCTTCCCGACCGTCAGGCTCTGACCCGCCGGGGCGCCGACGCCGGCCCGTCGAGAGGCCGGCGCCGACCCGCCGGGACGTCAAGCTCCGACCCGCCGTGAGCCGTTGGGGGCGGTATCCGGTCGATCAGCTGGCCGAATACCGCCCCCTCCCGTCTTCGCCGGGTCCGAACCCTTGCGACACAAGGGCGAGGGGTGTGTTTGGGCTTGTCCTCGTCAGGGCGTACGGTAGCCCTGCACGGGGCAGGCGTGTCCGACAAGTACGGAACGTCCCCCAGCCACTCGGCGAGTCGTTCCCGGCCGCCGCCCGCGCCGGTCCGCCGGCGCCGACGGAGCGTCATAGCTGCGTGGGGAGGGCGCCGTTCGGGGCGCAGCGCCGAGGCCCGATTGGCTTTCTCAGGGCCGGTAAGGGCAGGATTCGTACCCAGGCAGGCACGTGGCAGGACTGGACACGGTGCGCGGCCCGGGGCACGAGCCGGGCCCCTACCACCGCCGCCTGAATGAGCACAGTGTGCGGACCAGCGGCCCAGCCGGGTGCCTCCGGAGGGACGACCGATGGGGCCCCCGCACACCGCAACGAACAGACCACAGGAGTACACATGAACCGCAGTGAGCTGGTGGCCGCTCTGGCCGACCGCGCCGAGGTGACCCGTAAGGACGCCGACGCCGTTCTGGCGGCCTTCGCCGAGGTCGTCGGCGAGGTTGTGGCCAAGGGCGACGAGAAGGTCACCATCCCCGGTTTCCTGACCTTCGAGCGCACCCACCGCGCCGCTCGCACCGCCCGCAACCCGCAGACCGGCGAGCCGATCCAGATCGCGGCCGGCTACAGCGCCAAGGTGAGCGCCGGTTCCAAGCTCAAGGAAGCCGCCAAGGGCGTCTGAGTCCCGCAGCAGCACGAAAGGGCCGCCCCGGTCGGGGCGGCCCTTTCGCGTGTCCTGCCGGCCGGTCAGACGGTCGCCAGCAGCTCCTCCTCGTCCGGCAGCTGGACGTGTGCGCCCAGCTCCCGCAGCTTCTCCATGAAGTTCTCGTAACCGCGGTTGATCAGCGAGATGCCGTGCACCGTGGAGGTGCCCTCGGCGGCCAGCGCCGCGATCAGGTACGAGAAGCCGCCGCGCAGGTCCGGGATCACCAGCTCGCCGCCGAGCAGCTTGGACGGGCCGGAGACGACCGCGGAGTGCAGGAAGTTGCGCTGGCCGAAGCGGCACGGGGTGCCGCCCAGGCACTCGCGGTACAGCTGGATGTGCGCGCCCATCTGGTTCAGCGCCGAGGTGAAGCCGAGCCGCGACTCGTACACCGTCTCGTGCACGATGGACAGGCCGGCCGCCTGGGTCAGCGCGACGACCAGCGGCTGCTGCCAGTCGGTCTGGAAGCCCGGGTGCACGTCGGTCTCCAGGGCGATCGCGTTCAGCTCGCCGCCCGGGTGCCAGAAGCGGATGCCCTCGTCGTCCACCGCGAAGGCGCCACCGACCTTGCGGAAGGTGTTGAGGAAGGTCATCATCTCCAGCTGGCGGGCGCCGCGGACGTAGATGTCGCCCTTGGTGGCGAGCGCCGCGCAGGCCCAGGAAGCCGCCTCCAGGCGGTCCGGCAGCGCCTTGTGGTCGTAGCCGCCGAGCTCGTCCACGCCGGTGATCAGGATGGTCCGGTCGGTGCCCATCGAGATGATCGCGCCCATCTTCTGCAGCACGCAGATCAGGTCGACGATCTCCGGCTCGATGGCCGCGTTGCGCAGCTCGGTGTCGCCCTCGGCGAGCACCGCGGTGAGCAGCACCTGCTCGGTCGCGCCGACCGAGGGGTAGGGGAGCTCGATCTTGGTGCCGCGCAGCCGCTGCGGGGCCACCAGGTAGGTGCCCTGTGGGTGCTTCTCGATGGTCGCGCCGAACTGGCGCAGCACCTCGAAGTGGAAGTCGACCGGCCGGCCACCGATGTCGCAGCCGCCCAGGCCCGGGATGAACGCGTGGCCGAGCCGGTGCAGCAGCGGGCCGCAGAACAGGATCGGGATCCGCGAGGAGCCGGCGTGCGCGTCGATGTCGGCGACGTTGGCGCTCTCCACGTGGGACGGGTCCATGATCAGTTCGCCGTCGGCCTCGCCGGTGCGCACCGTCACGCCGTGCAGCTGGAGCAGCCCGCGGACCACCTTGACGTCGCGGATGTCCGGGACGTTGCGCAGTCTGCTGGGACCCTGACCGAGCAGGGCGGCCACCATCGCCTTGGGCACCAGGTTCTTGGCGCCGCGGACGCGGATCTCGCCTTCGAGGGGAGTTCCGCCGTGGACCAGCAGGACGTCGTCGGTCATCGTTCTCGCAATCCGGGGTTCGCAGCCGTCAGACACGGGGATCCGCAGCCGGGGAGGCAGGGGTCACGGGCGCGCGGCAGAAGGCCGCACGGGCGCCACCTTTGGTAGATGGTAGTAGTTGGTTGAACGGTTCCCGTGACTTCGAACAGTGATCATGCTCTCTCCGAGTGGAACCGTGGCCGCTCGTCCGCCGGACGGGTGAGGGCGCGCGGGGCGGAGGTTTCGCCGCGGGCGGGGTCGTAACCGGCCCGCTGGTGAGATCATGTGGGCATGACCGCGGCCTCCTCGCACACCGGCCGACTGCTGGTGGCGACGCCCGTACTCACCGACCCGAACTTCGCCAGGTCGGTGGTACTGCTGCTGGACCACGACGTGCAGGGCGCGCTCGGTGTGGTGCTGAACCGCCCGACCCCGGTCGAGGTCTCCGACGTGCTGGACGGCTGGGCCGAGCTGGCCGGCAGCCTGCCGGTGCTCTTCCAGGGCGGGCCGGTCGGGCTGGACTCGGCGCTCGCCGTCGCGGTGGTGCCGGGGGAGCCCGGGCCGGCCGATCCGCTGGGCTGGCGGCGGGTGCACGGCGCGATCGGGCTGGTCGATCTGGAGGCGCCGCCGCAGGTGCTGGCCGGCGAGCTGGGCTGCCTGCGGGTCTTCGCCGGGTACTCCGGATGGACGCCCGGGCAGCTGGAGACCGAGATCGCCGAGGGCGCCTGGTACCTGGTGGACGCCGAGCCCGGTGACCTCTCCTGCGCGCACCCGGAGCTGCTCTGGCGCTCGGTGCTGCGGCGGCAGAGCGGGCCGATGGCGATGCTGGCGACGTATCCCGAGGACCCGACGATGAACTAGCCGTGTCCGGCCCGGCGGCCGCCCCGGCGCCGGGGCGGTGGCCCGCGGCGCGGCGGCGGGGGGTCCGTTTTCCGGAGCGGCCCCATAGACTTGGCCCCTATGAGCACTCTTGAGCCCGAGCGCGGCCTCGGCACCGGCACCCTGGTCGAGCCCGTCCCGCAGGTGTCCAGCGGCGACGGCGACCACGAGCGCTTCGCGCACTACGTCCAGAAGGACAAGATCATGGAGAGCGCGCTCTCCGGCTCCCCGGTGGTCGCGCTCTGCGGCAAGGTCTGGGTTCCCGGGCGCGACCCGAAGAAGTACCCGGTCTGTCCGATGTGCAAGGAGATCTTCGAGGGCATCGAGCCGGCCGGCGGGGGCGACGACAAGAAGTAGTCCGCCCCGCCTTCGCGGCCGCCCGTATTCGGGGCCCCATTGGTCTATGCCAATGGGGCCCCGGCGGGCAGGATGGGCCGCATGGACCTCATCCCGGCTCCGCTGACCGCAACGTTTCCCGACGGCCCGGCGCTGCCGCTCGGCCCGGCGACCACGCTGGCCGGCGGCCCCGGCACCGAGGACGCCGAGCGGTGGCTGCGGAGCACGCTGGGCGCCGCCACCGGCCTGCCGCTGCGGCCCGCCGCCGATCCGGTGATCGAGCTGCGGCTGGACGCCGCGCTCGGGCCGCAGGAGTACCGGATCGGCGTCACCGCGAAGCGGGCGCTGCTCACCGCCGGCGGCCCGGCCGGCGCGCACTGGGCCGCCCAGACGCTGCGCCAGCTGCTCGGCCCGGACGCGTACCGGCGGGCGCCGCTGCGCCGCACCGGCTGGGCGCTGCCCGGCTGCGAGATCGCGGACGCGCCGCGATTCGGCTGGCGCGGGGTGCTGCTGGACGTCGCGCGGCACTTCCTGCCCAAGGCCGACCTGCTGCGCTACGTCGACCTGCTGGCCGCGCACAAGCTCAACGTGCTGCACCTGCACCTGACCGACGACCAGGGCTGGCGCTTCGAGGTCAAGCGCTACCCGCGGCTGACCTCGGTCGGCGGCTGGCGCGAGCGCTCGATGGTGGGCTTCCGCGACGCTGGCAGGCGCGACGACCGCCCGCACGGCGGCTTCTACACCCAGGACGACCTGCGCGAGCTGGTCGCCTACGCCGCCGAGCGCGGCATCACCGTGGTCCCGGAGATCGACCTGCCCGGGCACGCGCAGGCGGCGATCGCCGCGTACCCCGAGCTCGGCAACACCGACGTGCTCGACACGTCCGCCCTCGGGGTGTGGAGCGACTGGGGCGTCAACGAGAACGTGCTGAACGTCGGCGACGCGACCCTCGCCTTCTTCGAGGGGGTGCTGACCGAGCTGCTGGAGGTCTTCCCGTCCGAGTTCATCCACCTCGGCGGTGACGAGTGCCCGAAGGACCAGTGGCGGGCCAGCCCGGCGGCGCAGGCCCGGATCAAGGAGCTCGGGCTGGCGGACGAGGACGAGCTGCAGAGCTGGTTCATCCGGCACTTCGACGGTTGGCTCACCGCGCGCGGGCGCCGGCTGATCGGCTGGGACGAGATCCTGGAGGGCGGCCTGCCGACCGGCGCCGCAGTCTCGTCCTGGCGCGGCTACGCCGGCGGGGTGGCGGCCGCGCGGGCCGGCAACCAGGTGGTGATGTGCCCCGAGCAGCACGTCTACCTGGACCACCGGCAGGCCGACGGGCCCGACGAGCCGATCCCGGTCGGCTACGTGCGCACGGTGGCGGACGTCTACCGGTTCGAGCCGGTGCCGCCGTCGCTGGATGAGGTGAGTGCCCGTCAGGTGATCGGGACCCAGGCGAACCTCTGGACGGAGTTCATGGACGACGCGCGCGACATCGACTACCGGGCCTTCCCGCGGCTGGCCGCGTTCGCCGAGGTGGCCTGGTCCGCGCTGCCGGCCGACCCGCGGCAGCGGGACTGGCCGGGCTTCGAGCGGCGGCTGACGGCGCATCTCGCCCGGTTGGACGCACTTGGCGTGGAGTACCGCCCGCCCGGCGGTCCGCACCCGTGGCAGCGCCGCCCCGGGGTGCTCGGGCGCCCGATTGCGGGATCGCCGCCCACCGCCGATGAGTTCATCTGATCTTCTGGGAACCTTCATCGGACTTCGGGCGTCAAGAACAGGTGAACATCCGGTCTCATTCGTGGTGGTTCTGCCCGGAAAGTGACCGGATCGTCCTGGACCCCCAGGGCGATCATCGGGCGCGATGTGCCAGAGTTGCCCAACCCGGTGGCGGCTTCAGTTCGGCGGCCACGGCCCGTACTCTACGGGCGGTACCGCGGACCCGCGGACCGAGTGAGTCGGCCGGCCCTTGCGCCGGCCACGACGCGGCTGAGCACAGCCCGAGCGAGTGGAGCACGGTGGGATCCTGGTGAACCGGACGATCATGCTGCCGACCTCCCTCGACGAGGCCGTCGACGCCCTGGGCGCCACTCCCGCCGCGGTCCCGGTGGCCGGCGGCACCGACCTGATGGAGGCCGTCAACGCCGGACGGCTGCGCCCCGCCGCACTGCTCGGCCTCGGCCGGATCACCGAACTGCGCGGCTGGCGCTACGAGGACGGCGGCACCGCCGTGCTCGGCGCCGGCCTCACGCTGGCCCGGATGGACCGCCCCGACTTCGCCGCGCTGATCCCCGCGCTGGCCGACGCGGCGCGCACCGCGGGCCCGCCGCAGACCCGCAACGTCGGCACGCTCGGCGGCAACATCGCCACCGCCGCCCCGACCGGCGACACGCTGCCGGTGCTCGCCGCGCTGGAGGCCAGCGTCACGCTGGCCCGGCCCGGCGCCACCCGCGAGGTCCCGGTCAGCCACCTGCTCACCGGCCTCGACCCGATGCGACCGGGCGAGCTGCTCACCTGGGTGCGGGTGCCGCTGTTGAACGCGCCGCAGGTCTTCCTGAAGTCCACCGGGCGCAGCGGCCCGGCCCGCGCCGCCGCCTCGGTCGCGCTCGTCCTCGACCCGGCCCGGCGCGCGGTGCGCTGCGCGGTCGGCGCGGTCGCGCCGGTGCCGCTGCGGCCGCTGGAGGCCGAGGCCTGGGTGGCCGGCTGCATCGACTGGGAGGCCCGCCGCGAGGACGGTGCGCAGGCCATCGACCCGGCCGCGCTGGCCGCCTTCGGCGAGTACGTCGCCACCGCCTGCGTGCCCGACGGCTACGGTGCCGACGCCGCGTCACCGCTCGCCATCGAGGGGCCGAGCGCGGCGGCGGTCAGGCTCCGGCGTACCGTGGCGGTGCTGGCCCGCCGGGCACTGGGAAGGGCATTGAAGTGACGGCAGAGCTGGCCGCCGGGATGGCGGCCGACCCCACCAACCACACCGCCGCGGCGGGCGACGGGCGCCCCTGCGCGTCCTACACGCTGCGGGTGAACGGCTTCGACCGGCCGGTCACCGACGCCTGGATCGGCGAGAGCCTGCTCTACGTGCTGCGCGAGCGGCTCGGCCTGGCCGGCGCCAAGAACGGCTGCGAGCAGGGCGAGTGCGGCGCCTGCTCGGTGCAGGTGGACGGCCAGCTGGTGGCCGGCTGCCTGGTGCCGGCGGCGCTCGCGGCGGACAGCGAGATCAGCACCGTCGAGGGCCTGTCGGCGGCCGGCGCACCGAGCGACGTCCAGCAGGCGCTGGCCGACTCGGGTGCGGTGCAGTGCGGTTACTGCACGCCAGGGATGGCGATGGCGGTGCACGACCTGCTCCAGCGCAACCACCGGCCGAGCGAGGTGGAGGCCCGCCAGGCGCTGTGCGGGAACCTCTGCCGGTGCACCGGCTACCGCAGCGTGCTGGCCGCGGTGCAGACGGTCGCGGACACCCGCGGTGCGGCCGCCGAGGCCGAGGCCGCGGCGGCTGACGCGGCGTCGGAGGAGCCGGCGGCGGTGGCCGCTCCCGTGGCCGCCGAGCGGACAGCCGAGCCGATCGCCGACCCGATCGCCGACCGGGCGGCGGAGCACGTCGCGCAGCCCGGGCCGGTGCCGCAGGTCAACGAGAACACCGACCCGCCGGTCTACCAGGACGCCTGGACCGCGACCGCGACGACCGGTGAGGTCCCGGTCTTCGGCGGCGACGACGGCTGGATCACGGCCGAGCCGCTGGCCGCCCCGGCCGAGGCGCCGGGACCGACCGCGGCCGGCACCGGCCTGGGCCTGGGCGTGATCCCGGCCCAGGGCTACCCCGGCGGCTACGACCCGACCGTCTACGGTCCGGGCAGTGGCTACGACGCCGCCACCGGCTACGAGCCGACGCCCGCGCACGGCACGGCCGCGCCCGGCGCACCGTTCGAGGGCGGGCCGTTCGAGGGCGGGCCCTTCGTGGGCACAGCCTTCGAGGGGACGCCGGCACACGGCACGCCGTACGAGCCGACGCCCGCGCACGGCACGCCGTACGAGGGGGCGCCGTTCGAGGGGACGCCCGCGCACGGCACGCCGTACGACACCGGCTACCCGGCCGCCCCGCCGTACGCCGCCGGCCCGTACGCCGAAAGCCCGTACCCCGGCACCGCGTACCAGGACGTCGCCTACCAGGGCACGCCCGCGCACGGCGTCCCGGCACCCGGCACGCCCTACGACCAGGCCGGCTTCGACCCCGCCGGGTACGACGGCACCGTCTACGAGACCGCCCCCGGCACACCGGACGCGGGCACCCCCGCGCACGGCCTCCGGCTTCCCGAGGACGACCACGCATGACCTCGCCCACCGAGACCTCGTCCACCGAGAGTGTGCCGGCCGACGGCTCCGCCGAGCAGTCGGAAGCCGCGCAGGCGCAGCCCTTCGGCCTGGGCAGCTCGCCGCTGCGCACCGACGCGCTGCCCAAGGCGCTCGGCATCTACCCGTACGCCGCCGACCTGTGGGCCGAGGGGCTGCTCTGGGGCGCCGTGCTGCGCTCGCCGCACCCGCACGCCCGGATCGTCTCGATCGACACCTCGGCCGCGCTGGCGATCCCCGGCGTGCACGCCGTGCTGACCGCCGCCGACCTGCCCGCGGTCGGCGACGGGCTGGGCGACCGCCCGGTGCTGGCCGCCGAGGTGGTCCGCCACCACGGTGAGCCGGTCGCCGCGGTCGCCGCCGACCACCCCGACACGGCCCGGCTGGCGGCCGCCTCGATCCTCGTCGAGTACCAGCCGCTGGACGCGCTGACCGACCCCGAGCAGGCCTTCAGCGGGCCCCCGCTGCACCCGGACGGCAACCTCTTCCGCCACCTGCCGCTGCGCACCGGCGACCCGGACGCGGTCGGCGAGGTGATCGTCGAGGGCCTCTACCAGGTCGGCCGGCAGGACCCGGCACCGATCGGCGCCGAGGCCGGGCTGGCCGTGCCCCGCCCGGACGGCGGCGTCGAGCTGCACCTGTCCTCCACCGACCCGCACGGGGACCGCGAGCGCACCGCCGCCCGGCTCGGCATCGAGCCGGACCGGGTCCGCCTGGTGGTCACCGGCGTGCCCGGGGCCACCGCGGACCGCGAGGACCTCTCGTTCCAGGTCACCCTCGCGATGCTGGCGCTGCGCACCGGCCGTCCGGTGAAGATGGTGCTGACCCGCGAGGAGTCGTTCCAGGCCCACCCGAGCCGCCACCCCGCGCTGCTGCGCTACCGCCACCACGCCGACGCGCAGGGCCGGCTGGTCAAGGTCGAGGCGCAGATCCTGCTGGACGGCGGCGCCTACGCGGAGGTCTCGGCCGAGGCGCTGGCCGCCGCGACCGCGTTCTCGGTCGGCCCGTACGTCTGCCCGAACGTCTTCGTGGACGCCTGGGCGGTGCGCACCAACAACCCGCCGGCCGGCCGGATGCGCGGCGAGGGCGCGCTGCAGTCCTGCTTCGCGCACGAGTCGCAGCTGGACCAGCTGGCGCTTCAGCTCGGTCTCGACCCGCTGGAGATCCGCCGCCGCAACGTGCTCGCCACCGGCGACGCGCTGCCCACCGGACAGGCCGTCACCTGCCCCGCCCCGGTCGCAGCGCTGCTGGACGCGCTCGCCGAGGTGCCGCTGCCGGCGCTGCCGGTGGACGAGCCGGACACCGACTGGCTGCTGCCCGGAGGTCCCGGCGGCGCGGGCGACCCGGTCGCGGTGCGGCGCGGGATCGGCTACGCGGTCGGCATGTGCCACATGCTCGGCGCGGAGGGCGCGGACGAGGTCTCGACCGCGACCGTGCGGGTCAGCGGCGACCACGCCACGGTGATCTGCGCCGCCGTCGATGCCGGCCAGGGCTTCGCCACGCTGGCCCGGCAGATCGTCCAGTCGGTGCTCGGGGTGACCGAGGTCTACGTCGCCCCGGTCGACAGCGACCAGTCGATCGCCGGGCCGTCCTCCCGCGGCCGGCACACCTGGGTCTCCGGCGGCGCGGTCGAGAAGGCCGCGCTGATGGTCCGCCAGCAGCTGCTCTCGCCGATCGCCGCCGACTTCGGCATGTCGGTCGAGCTGCTCTCGATCTCCGACGGCAAGATCACCTCCTACGACGGCGTGCTCGGCATGCCGATCACCGAGGCGCTGGAGGGCAAGGAGCTCTGGGCCACCGCCCAGTGCCGCCCGCACCCGACCGAGCCGCTCGACGAGGCCGGTCAGGGCGACGCCTTCGTCTCGATCGCGTTCTGCGCGATGCGCGCGGTGGTGGACGTGGACATCGAGCTCGGCGCCGTCCGGGTCGTCGACGTGACGGTCGCCCAGGACGTGGGCCGGGCGCTCAACCCGGGCCAGATCGAGGACCGGATCGAGGCCGGCGTCGCCCAGGGCGTGGGCCTGGCCCTGCTGGAGGACCTGCGCACCTCCGGCGGCCTGCTCGTCAACCCCTCGCTGACCGGCTACCGCCTGCCGACCGCCCTCGACACCCCCGACGTGCGCATCGCCGCCCTGCTGGAGGAACGCGACGTCGTCGCCACCTTCGGCGCCAAGGCGGTCAGCGCCGTCCCCGCCACCGTGGCCCCGGCCGCCGTCGCCGCCGCCGTCCGCGCAGCCACCAACCTCCCGGTCGGCCGGCTGCCGATCCAGCCCGAGGACGCGGTGGTGGCGGTCTGAACCGCCGCTGATCGGGAGGCGTTCAGGCCGCGTGCGGCTTGAACGCCATCCGGGTCCGGTGTGGCCGAATTCCAGCGCCGGGAATTCTCCTCCGCGTCGGGAATTCTCCTCGGGAAATGCCGAATTGCCGGTCGGCGAATTCGTCGCCGACCGGTTCGGTCGAATCTGGAGGCCATGGCGGGAATCGAACCCGCGTGCACCGCTTTGCAGGCGGTTCCCTCAACCACTCGGGCACACGGCCGTGGGAAGGGCGCTGGTGGCCCTTCAGGAGCGGGAGGTGCGACAACAGGAGGGAGCTGCGCGGTGCGTCGTGGCGGTCATTCGCGGGGCTCCTCTCCGGTGGTCCTCGGCGATTCCCGGCGTTCGGGTGTCGCTTTCTGAATTCAGTTTGACCGGTCGGCCGACGAATCGTCAATAGCCGATTGTGACCGGCGTATGAAAAGTCCTAGGACCATCGGCCGATCCGCCCGGGACCATCGGTCAGGAGCAAACCGAGCTCTAGGCACTTACCATGGCAGCCATGACGACTGCCTCCACCACCTCGGCCGACCCCGGCACGTCCCCGTCGGTGTCCGACCCGGCCGACCCGGGCGGCTCGGTGATGGGGGCTCGGTACCGGGCGCTGACGCTCGGGATCGTGTCGGTGGTGCTGCTGCTCGCCTTCGAGGCGACGGCGGTGAACACGGCGATGCCGGTGGCGGCCCGTCAGCTGCACGGGCTGGGGCTGTACGCGTTCGCGTTCTCCGGGTACTTCACCAGCACGCTCTTCGCGATGGTGCTGTCGGGGGAGTGGTGCGACCGGCGCGGGCCGGTGCTGCCGCTGTTCGCCGGGATCGGCGTGTTCGCGGTGGGGCTGGTGGTGGCCGGTACGGCGGCGACGATGTGGGCGTTCGTCGGCGGGCGGGCGATCCAGGGGCTCGGTGGCGGGCTGGTGATCGTCGCGCTGTACGTCGTGGTCGGGCGGGCGTATCCGGAGCGGTTGCGACCGGCGGTGTTCGCGGCGTTCTCGGCGGCCTGGGTGCTGCCGTCGATCCTCGGTCCGGTGGTGTCCGGCGCGGTGACCCAGCACCTGGGGTGGCGCTGGGTGTTCCTGGCGGTACCGGTGCTGGTGGTGCTGCCGCTCGCCGTGATGGGTCCGGCGCTGCGGCGCGCCGAGCGCGAGCAGCCGCCGACGGACGGCGGGGCGCTGGACCGGCGGCGGATCGGGCTGGCCGCGACGGCGGCGCTCGGGGCCGGGCTGCTGCAGTACGCGGGGGAGAGGCTCGACCTGCTCGGGCTGCTGCCGGCGCTGGCCGGGGCCGGGCTGCTGGTGCCCGCGGTGGTGCGGCTGCTGCCGGCCGGCACGCTGCGGGCGGCGCGCGGGCTGCCGACGCTGATCCTGCTGCGCGGGGTGGCCGCGGGGTCGTTCTTCGCGGCGGAGGCGTTCATACCGCTGATGATGGTGACCCAGCGGCACCTGTCGCCGACGCTGGCCGGGCTGACGCTGACCAGCGGCGGGCTCTCCTGGGCGCTCGGCTCCTGGCTGCAGGGCCGTCCGGGCGCCGAGCGGTACCGGGAGGGGCTGATCCGGGCCGGCTTCCTGCTCACCGCGCTCGCGATAGCCGGCAGCGCCCTGGTGCTGTTGCCGGGTGCGCCGACCTGGACCGCCGCCTTCGCCTGGGCGTTCGGCGGGATCGGCATGGGTCTGTCGATCGCGAGCATCAGCGTGCTGATGCTCAAGCTCTCCCCGCCCGAGGCGGCGGGCGTCAACTCGGCCTCGCTCCAGATGTCCGACGCGCTCGGCAACGTGCTGCTGGTCGGGCTGGCCGGGGTGCTCTTCGCCGCGCTCGGCGGCGGCGCGGTCTCGGCCGCGACGGCCGCGGGCAGCGGCAGCGGGGCCCGCGGCGCGTTCGCGGTGATCTTCGCGGTGATGGCCGCGATCTCGCTGCTCGGCGGGCTGCTCGCCGCCCGGGTCCGGCCCCGCGCGGCGAGCTGACGTCCGACGGGTGTCCGGAGCCGGTCGGCCGGCTCAGAGCCGGCCGGTGCGGCGGCGGCGCAGCTGGACGTAGGTGGCCGCGCCGGCGGTGGCCAGCAGCGTGACACCGGCCAGCGTCTCCGGCAGGTTGGGGCCGGTGGAGCCGCCGAGCCCGGCGTGCGTGACACCGTGCGGCTCGACGCCGGGCTCACCCGGCACCGAGCCGGGCTCACCGTGCTCGCCGTACTCACCGTGCTGGCTCTGACCCTGGCCCAGGCCCTGACCTTGGCCCTGGCCCGGCTCGCCGTGCTGCCCCTGGCCGGACTGGCCCTGGCCGGGCTGTCCCTGGCCGTGCTGCTGGCCCTCGCCGCGCCCCGGGTCGTCGCCCTGGACGGTCAGGCTGCCGGTCAGCGGCGCCTCGTTGCCCTTGGCGCACTTGATGGTGACCTGGTACGTCCCGGGCCGCGCGCCCTTCGGGACGGTGCCGACGCCGCCGACCAGGCTGCGCAGTGAGGCCAGCTTGACCGCCGGGATCTCCTCGCCACCGGAGCCCTGGCCGTGGAACGTGGCGGTGCCGTCGGGGCTGCTGCAACCGCCGCCGTCGAAGACCGCGAACTGGCCGCCCGGGCTGATCGGGTCGGGTTCGACGACGACCGGGCCGGCGGCGACGGCGGGCCCGGCCAGGCCGAGGCTCGCGGCCCCGGCCAGGAGGGTGCCGGCGAGGAAGTGACGAGCGCGCATGCTGGTTCTCCCAGGACCCGGCCACGGGGGCGTCCCCGTGGAGGAGTAGGCGAAACCGTGTCCTGGGATCCAGGGGACCGGCCCACCGGTCGGTCCGCATGCGCACCAGGCGTCGGAAGGTGCCTCCAAACCACCGGCTACCTGGGGTGATGCCCCGTCACCGGAGGTGGCGCCAATCGGGTTAGTGCGGCGCTCCGGCAAGATCCGTAGGACACGCGCTAGTGGCCCGGCCCGAGGAAGCTGGACCAGCCGCCGGCCGGCGCCTCGCCGACGTTCAGCGACTGCAGCTTGCGCAGCACCGCCGGGTCCTGCGCCTCCAGCCACTGGACCAGCTGCCGGAACGAGACCAGCCGCACCTCGGGCCGGTCCGCGATCGTCTTCAGCACCTCCTCGACGGCGTTCATGTAGATGCCGCCGTTCCACTCCTCGAAGTGGTTGCCGATGTACATCGGCGCCCGGTTGGTGTTGTAGGTGCGCTCGAAGCCGGCCAGGTAGGAGTCCCGGGCCTGGGTCTGCCAGGCGGCGTACCGGTTCCGGTCCCCCTTGGTGTTGTCGCCGGACTGGTTGTACATGATGTTGTAGTCCATCGAGAGCACCTGGAAGGTGTGCCCGGGGAACGGGACGGACTGCAGCGGCATGTCCCAGAGCGCGCCGCCCTGGATCTTCTGCGGCCAGACCTGGAGCCCGCCGGGCCCGCTGCTGTCGTACTTCCAGCCGCGCGCCGCGGCCGTCGGCAGCAGTCCGCGCTGGCCCTCCAGACACGGGGTGCGCCCGCCGATCAGCTCCTTGCGGTAGTCGAAGGGCAGCGGCGGCAGGTCGGTGAAGCCGGTGTTGGTCCGCCAGTTCATGACGAAGTCCATCGCCTGCTGGATCTCGCTGTCCCACTCGTCCGGCGACCACCTGCCGCCGCCGGTGGCGCCGCAGAAGTGGCCGTTGAAGTGGGTGCCGATCTCGTGGCCGTCCAGCCAGGCGGCGCCGATCTGGGTCAGCGTGTCGTGGATGTGCTGGTCGCTCAGGTAGCCGATGTCGGAGGCGCCGACGTGGTGCTGCGGCGGGTGGTAGAGGTCCTTCTTCGACTCGGGCAGGGTGTAGATCCCGCTCAGGAAGAAGGTCATGGTCGCGTTGTGGTCCTGCGCCAGCTGGCGGAACCGGGAGAACAGCCGGTTGTCCAGCTCGCCGGCGCCGTCCCACGAGAAGACGACGAACTGCGGGGGCCGCTCGCCGAGTTCGAGCGGGACGGCCTGCGGCTGGTTGGGCTGCGGGCCGGTGTCGGAGGTCGAGCCGTCGCCGATCACGGTGGCGGGCGGCTTGGCCGGCGTGCTCGGGGCCGAGGCGGAGGCCGAGGCGGATGCGGCGGCGGAGCCCGGCGAGGCCGGGTCGCTGATCTGCGGGACGGCGGCGAGTGCGCTGTCCCTGGGCATGATGCCCTGCTTGCCGCAGCCCGTGGCGGCCGTCGCGGCGGTGGCTGCGCCGGCGGCCAGCAGCGTCCGGCGGGAGAGAGCGTCCATGGTCACTCCAGTTCGTGAGGCGGCGCGGGCGGTGGGGTGCGGGCGGTGGGAGACGGGCGGGCGGGGCCGTCCAACGCCGAGCTGACGAGCGGAATGTGGTGATTAGTCCGCTGATTGTCCGTTATGGCCGCTTTGTCCACAGCATCGCACGCGAAACGGCGGGGTGTGCGGAGGGCGGGAGGCGACCGCTCTTCCGGCGGAGCGTGTCGGCGTGTCGAGTCGCGGATAAGACTGATGGATCATCAGCTTGATGTCGGTTGCGGCGCCCAGCGCGGCGGGAGGAGTCGGGGGACCTATGTGGCAGTCGCTGCTGAACGCCTATCGCGAACGGATCGTCGACCCGGGCCGGCTGCCGCTCTTCCTGCTGCTGCTCGGCCTGATCAGCGCGTTCCTGTTCATCCGGTTCAGCGTCCGGATGATCCGCCGCGGCACGCCCTGGTGGCCCGGCAACGTCACGCCGGGCGGCCTGCACATCCACCACGTGGTCTTCGGGCAGGCGCTGATGCTGGTGGCGGGCGTCGGTGGGTTCAGCGTCCACGGGACGAACGGTGACCTGCGCGATGCGCTGGCCTTCGCCTTCGGGGCCGGCTGCGGGCTGGTGCTGGACGAGTTCGCGCTGGTGCTGCACCTGGAGGACGTCTACTGGAAGGAGCAGGGCCGCAAGTCGGTGGACGCGGTGATCCTGGCGATCGCGCTGATCGCGCTGCTGCTGATCGGCCAGCTGCCGCTCGGCGGCGCGCTGATCGGCCGGCCCTCGGCCGGCCAGCTGGCCGGCGCCGGGATCCTGCTGCTGCTCGTGGTGATAAGCCTGCTCAAGGGCAAGCTCTGGACCGGTCTGCTCGGCGTGATGGTCCCCGCGCTCGCGCTGGTCGGCGCGATCCGGCTGGCCCGGCCGGGCAGCCCGTGGGCCCGCTGGCGCTACCGCAGCAGGCCCAAGCGGATGGCCCGCGCCGAGCGCCGCGAGCAGCGGGTGCACCGGCGGGTGCTGGCCTTCAAGACCGCGGTCTACAACCTGCTGGCCGGCGCACCCGACCTGACGGGCAGCCAGCCGGAGCCAGCGGCCACCGCGCCGTCGCCGCCGGCCGTCGCCGTCGAGCCGCCGCCCCCGGTCTCGCCGTGGCGGCGGCGCTGCGCCACCGCCGCGACCGTCTACCTGCGGGTGGCCACCGCGGTCAACCTGCTGGCCGGGGTGATCGCGCCGTTCCGCGAGCGGGTCCACCGGGTCAACAGCGGTGACTTCTTCACCCCGGTGCTGATGACCGCCGGCTTCACCGCCGCGCTCTTCGCCGGCCTGCTCGCGGTGATGCTGCGCCGGCGCAAGCGGGCCGCCTGGATCGTCGCCACCACCGTGGTCGCGCTCTACACGGCGCTCTTCCTGGTCGCGCTCGCGGTGCTGCCGCAGGACCGTGCGCACCCGTTCAACTGGGTCTCGGCCGCGATCACGCTGCTGGTGCTGGGCGCGCTGCTGGCGAGCCGCGATGCCTTCCACGCCCGCGGCGCCCACGGCAACACGGCGCTCGGCCTCTGGACGCTGGTGCTCGGCGGCGCGCTGGTCACCTCGCTCGGCGCGGTGCTGATCCACGCCAGCGACACCGCCCCGCAGGCCGACTGGGACGCCTGCTTCTACTACGCCGCGATCCGGCTCTTCACCGTCTCCGGCTTCGGCGAGCTGGTGCCGCAGGTGGCGGTCACCGGCTGGGCGGACCTGATCATCAACGTGCTCGGCGCGGCGCTCTTCCTGCTGGTGCTGCGGGTCTTCTTCCGCTCCCCGCGCGGCCGGGTGCACCTGGAGCCGACCGACGAGCAGCGGCTGCGCGAGCTGCTGGACCGGCACGGCGGCCGCGACTCGCTCGGCTACTTCGCGCTGCGCCGGGACAAGTCGGTGGCCTGGTCGCCGTCCGGCAAGGCGGCGGTGCTCTACCGGGTGGTGGGCGGCGTCGCGCTCGCCTCGGGCGACCCGATCGGCGACCCGGAGGCCTGGCCGCAGGCGATCGAGGTCTGGCGGGGGACGGCGCGGGCGAACGGCTGGGTGCCGGCCGTCACCGGCGCCGGCGAGCTGGCCGGCGTGGCGTACGGCCGTACCGGGCTGAAGGCGCTGGAGTTCGGCGACGAGGCGATCGTCGAGGTCGAGGGCTTCAGCCTGGAGGGCCGCTCGATGCGCACGCTGCGGCAGGCGCACGGCCGGGTCCGCAAGGCGGGCTACCGGGCGGTGATCCGCCGCCACCGCGACATCCCGGAGGCCGAGCTGACCGAGCTGGTCCACCTGGCCGACGCCTGGCGGCACGGCCGGACCGAGCGCGGCTTCTCGATGGCGCTCGGCCGGCTCGGCGACCCGGCGGACGGCGACTGCGTGATGGCCGAGTGCCGGGACGAGAACGACCGCACCTGCGCGCTGCTCAGCTTCGTCCCGTGGGGCGCGCACGGGCTCTCACTGGACCTGATGCGCCGTGACCGGGAGTCGGAGAACGGTCTGGTCGAGTTCCTGGTCACCGAGCTGCTGCTGCGCGGCAATGCCGGGGAGCTGCCGCTGACCCGGGTCTCGCTGAACTTCGCGATGTTCCGCTACGTCTTCGAGCACGGCGGCAAGCTCGGCGCGGGGCCGGTGCTGCGGCTCAACCGCGCGGTGCTGAGGTTCCTCTCCCGCTGGTGGCAGCTGGAGTCGCTGTACCGGGCCAACGCGAAGTACCAGCCGGACTGGGAGCCGCGCTTCGTGCTCTACGAGAAGTCCTCCGAGCTGCCCGCGATCGCGCTCGCGAACGGGCTGGCCGAGGGATTCCTGGTCCGCCCCCGGCTGCCCAGTGTGCGGTCGCTGCGCCGCCCGGCTCACCCGTCCGGCGGCGCAGCCGATGCGCCGGTCCCGGCCGCCGGATTGGCTGGACGCGTGCGGTGACGCAGGCGGCACACCGCGACGCACCGCGGACGCAGTACGGACGACGGGAGCACGGGGTGGGCGGGCGGAGGAGCCCCTGGCCTGGGGCGGTCGCGCTGGGCGCGACGGTGGTGGTCGGCGCCTGGCTGGTGCAGGACGGCGAGCACGGCGCCCGGCCGCCCGTCCCCACCGCCGCCGAGGCGCTCAGCGACGCCCCGCGCCCCGGCGTGACCGGCACCCCGATGGCCGCCTCCGGGCCGGTCCGGGTGCGGATCCCGCGGATCGGGGTGGACGCCCCGGTGGTCCCGGTCGGCCTGGACGGCGAGGGGCATCTGGCCACGCCGCCGCAGACCGAGCGCAACCTGGCCGGCTGGTACCGCGGCGGCGTGACGCCGGGCCAGCGCGGCACCGCGCTGCTGGCCGGTCACGTGGACACCGCCGTCGGCCCGGCCGTCTTCTACGGCCTGGGCGCGCTGCGCCGCGGCGACCGGGTGGACGTGGTCCGGCAGGACGGCACGACCGCGTGGTTCATGGTGGACGGCGTCGAGGTCTACGAGCGGGCCGGCTTCCCGGACCGCCGGGTCTACGGCCGCACCCTCGACCCGGAGCTGCGGCTGATCACCTGCGGCGGCGGCTTCACCAAGGGCCAGGGCTACCGCGGCAACGTCGTGGTCTACGCGCACCTGACCGGGCACCGGAGCGCGGCGTGACGGCGTGACGGCGTGACGGCGTGACGGCGTGACGGCCTGCGGCGGTCCGTCCTGGCTGCATGGACGGGCCCTAGCCGAGCAGGGCGGCGAGCGCGCGGTCGGCGTCCAGGTGGCGGTGCTCCTCGCCCTCGGCCACCACCCGGTAGCTGCGCCACAGGAACCGCCGCAGGTCGTCGGTCTCGAACCGGAGCAGCGCCACGCCCTCCGGCGCGCGCAGCTCCACCATGGTGTGCCGCCCGTGCGAGGGCCGCACGTGCACGTCGCCGAGCCCCGAGGGCAGCTCCAGCCCCGCCGCCAGCAGCTGCCGGGCGAAGACCCAGACCACGTCCGCGGCGCCGGTCGGCTCCAGCCACTCGTCCAGCGAGTACTCGGCCGGGAAGACCATCCGCACCGCCAGCGGGTCGGCCGCCCGGTAGCGCAGCTTCACCCGCAGGCCGCTGGAGCTCTGCGCGGAGAGGATCAGGTGGGCGGACACGGCCAGCTCGACGGCGTTCGGCATGGCGGGCTCCTCGGGGTCGGGGACGGGCTTGCACGAGGAGAGAGCGGGAACCGGGCGGGCGATTACCGAGGCAGACGGGTGATCTGGATCACGGGGTCAGGATCACGCGGGCGGCGGCGCTCGAACGGGTGAACTGCGGTGAAATCGCTGGCGCTGGTGAAATGCGCGGTTCAAGCTGGTACCAGATTGGCCCCATGCGGGTAGCCTCGGAGTATGGCAATGAACCTTCGTCTCCGGGACGACCAGGCAGAGGCCCTGAAACAGCGCGCTGAGCAGGAGGGGATCAGCATGAACGCCATAGTGGTCAAGGCGGTGGACGACTACCTGGCCAGGACGGCCCAGCAGGCCCTCGTCCGGGAGACCGCGCTCAAGCAGGCGGCGAAGTGGCGGGAGCTGATGGAGCGGCTGAAGTGAGCTATCTGTACCTCACCTCCGAGGACATCCTCGCGGTGGCCGAGGCGGCCTGTGACGACATGCAGATCATCGTCCGGGACATCGGCCTGCTGGAGTCGGCCGCTCACCGTCCATCGGCGGAGATGTTCGGCCAGGAGGCCTATCCGGACCTGTTCGACAAGGCAGCCGCGCTCCTGCAATCGCTGTTGATCAACCATCCGCTCTTCGACGGGAACAAGCGCACCGCCTGGCTCTCCTGCGTGACCTTCCTGGCCATCAACGGCATCGAGCTGGTGCCGGACATCGATGCCGCCGAGGAGCTGGTGATCGCCGTCGCCACCGGTCAGCTGGAGGAGGTCAAGACGATCTCGCAGGGCCTGCGGGCACTCCGGGCGGGCCGGTCCTGACGCGTTCGTGTCGGGGGTGGTCGTTCGGTCGAACCCGGTAGGCTAGGCGGGTTGTCCGATCGCCGCCCTCTCGCCGGCTGGGCCGCTGTTACCGCCCTGACCTGCGACGATCCCCCTCGGAGACCGTGAGTACACCCGCCTCTTCCGCCATGTCGCCGTTGTTCTCCGACGCTGTCGAACCGCATGTGTCGGGCCGCCCGCCCGGTGCCGTCGCCGGCCAGCACCACCTGTCACCGGCCTTCCCCGGCCGGGCCCCCTGGGGGACCGCCGGGAAGCTCCGGGCCTGGCAGCAGGGTGCGCTGGACAGGTACATCGAGAAGCAGCCCAGGGACTTCCTCGCAGTCGCGACCCCGGGTGCAGGCAAGACCACCTTCGCGCTGACCCTCGCGTCGTACCTGCTGCACAACCACCTGGTGCAGCAGATCACCGTCGTCGCACCGACCGAGCACCTGAAGAAGCAGTGGGCCGAGGCCGCCGCACGGATAGGCGTCCGGCTGGACCCGGCGTACTCCTCCGGGCCGCTGTCGAAGGACTACCACGGCATCGTGGTCACCTACGCGGGCGTGGGCGTCAACCCGATGCTGCACCGCAACCGCACGGAGGCCCGCAAGACGCTGGTGATCATGGACGAGATCCACCACGCCGGTGACTCGAAGTCCTGGGGCGAGGCCTGCTTCGAGGCGTTCGAGCCGGCCACCAGGCGGCTCGCGCTGACCGGGACGCCGTTCCGCTCGGACACCAACCCGATCCCGTTCGTCCAGTACGCGCAGGACACCGACGGGCTGCGCAAGTCCGTCGCCGACTACACCTACGGCTACGGGCACGCGCTCGCCGACCACGTCGTGCGTCCGGTGATCTTCCTCTCGTACAGCGGCAACATGCGCTGGCGCACGAAGTCCGGCGACGAGCTGGAGGCCCGGCTCGGTGAGCCGATGACCAAGGACCTGATCGCGCAGGCCTGGCGCACCGCGCTGGCCCCGCAGGGCGAGTGGATCCCGAACGTGTTGCGGGCCGCCGACAAGCGGCTGACCGAGGTGCGCAAGGCGATCCCGGACGCCGGCGGTCTGGTGATCGCGACCGACCAGAACGTGGCCCGGGCGTACGCGAAGATGATCCGCGAGATCACCGGGCAGAAGGCGACCCTGGTGCTCTCCGACGAGACCGAGGCGTCCAAGCGGATCTCCGACTTCTCGGCCAACGACGACCGCTGGATGGTCGCGGTCCGGATGGTCTCCGAGGGCGTCGACGTGCCGCGGCTGGCGGTCGGTGTGTATGCCACCTCGATCTCGACGCCGCTCTTCTTCGCGCAGGCCGTCGGCCGCTTCGTGCGCGCCCGCAAGCGCGGCGAGACGGCCTCGGTCTTCCTGCCGTCCGTCCCGATGCTGCTCGGTTTCGCGAACGAGATGGAGCTGCAGCGCGACCACGTGCTGGACCGGCCGAAGAAGGAGGGCGAGGGCCTCTTCGACGAGGAGGACCGGCTGCTCGCCGAGGCCGAGCGGGCCGACGACGGCCCGGACGGCGCGGGCGGCGACGAGTTCTCCTACGAGGCGATCGGCTCGGACGCGGTCTTCGACCGGGTGCTCTACAACTCCATGGAATTCGGCATGCAGGCGCATCCGGGCTCCGAGGAGGAGGAGGAGTACCTCGGCATCCCGGGCCTGCTGGAGCCGGACCAGGTGCACATGCTGCTGCAGAAGCGGCAGACCAAGCAGATCCAGCGCTCCAAGGCCAAGCCCGCGGAGGAGGCCGACCTGCTCGAGCTGCCGGCCGAGCAGCGCCCGGTCGTGACCCACCAGGAACTGCGCGACCTGCGCAAGGAGCTCAACGGGCTGGTCGCCTCCTGGCACCACCGCACGAACCAGCCGCACGGCACGATCCACAACGAGCTGCGCCGCCAGTGCGGCGGCCCGCTCACCGCGCAGGCGACGGCGAACCAGCTGAAGGCGCGGATCGCGAAGGTCAGGGAGTGGGCCCGCTAGCGGAGGGTTTCGCAGCGGTGCGGTCGCGGGTCCGGGGTCTGCCGGGCCCGCGGCCGGTTGTCCGGGTAGCGGACCCGGTGGTGACGGATGTCCTTCGGAGGCCTCGGAAATAGTGTGGCTTGCCCGGTTAGGTCCGAATCGAAAATATCGATCATGACCGAATTTTGGACAACTACTTCCGCAGCGGCCAAACAGTAACTACTTTCTCCCCACGCTCTCTCGAAGGCACGACCCTCCGTTCGAAGTGCGCCCAAAACCGTGCGTGCCGATGACGACGCAGCGCGGTTCGCCCGCGTCCACCACCCCTGCGCGCGAAACCCTCCGTCCGCTTCCCGGCGTTCTCGCCGGAGCCGGACGATCGCCGCGCGGAAAGGAAAGCGTGTCGTGACCGCCGAGACCTCCCAGACCCTCGACCGCGGAGTGCGGGTCCTCAAGCTGCTGGCCGACTCCGAGCGCGGCCTGACCGTGACCGAGCTGGCCGCGCGGCTGGCCGTCAACCGCACCGTGGTCTACCGCCTGCTCGCCACCCTGGAACAGCACGGGCTGGTCCGCCGCGACATCGGCGGCCGGGCCAGAGTCGGCCTGGGCGTGCTGCGCCTGGCCCACCGGGTGCACCCGCTGCTGCGCGAGGCCGCGCTGCCGGCGCTGCGCAGCCTGGCCGAGGACCTCGGCGCGACCGCCCACCTCACGCTGGTGGACGGCACCGAGGCGCTCGCGGTGGCCGTGGTCGAGCCGAGCTGGACCGACTTCCACGTCGCGTACCGCACCGGCCTGCGCCATCCGCTGGACGAGAGTGCGGCCGGCCGGGCGATCCTGGAGGCCCGCAAGTTCCCCGGCCAGCGCCGGCCGGAGCAGGGCTTCGTGATCACCCGCACCGAGGAGCAGTCCGGCGCGAGCGGTGCGGCCGCCGCGCTGATCGGGCTGAGCGGCATCGAGGGCAGCGTCGGCGTGGTGATGCTCAACGGCCTGGTCCCCGACCGGGTCGGCCCGCGGGTGGTCGAGGCGGCCACCGAGGTGGCGGACGCGCTGCGCTGAGCCGCCGCGGCCGCGCGGCGGCGGGCGGGTGCCCCGGGTGGCCGGCCTCTCGGGCCACCGCGTCGGGCCACCGCGTCGGCTTATTGCGCCGGTGGCGGGTGTGTTTGGATGCACCTGTGCCAGTCGACCCGAAGCCGTCCACCCCGAAGCCGTCCCCGAGGCCGTCCGAGGCCGTCTCGCGGAGCACCGCCGTGCTGACTCCGCGGCGCAAGGCCGTGGCGCTGTGCGGCACGCTGGTCGCCGCGCTCTTCGCGGTGGCGGCCTTCGTGCCGCTGCCGTTCACCAAGGAGACGCCCGGCGTCACGGTGAACGCGCTGGACAGCTACCAGGGCAAGGAGGTGGTGACCATCACCGGCGCCCCGGTGCGGCAGACCTCCGGCGCGCTGCGGGTGCTCACCATCTCGGCGACGCTGCCGAACGAGTCGATCAGCCTCGCCACGGCCGTGCAGGGCTGGCTCGACCCCAACGTGGCGATCCAGCCCCGGGACTCGGTCTACCCGGGCGGCAACCCGAGCAAGGCGACCCAGCAGACCGTCCAGCAGATGACCCAGGCGCAGGACAGCGCGACGGTCGCGGCCCTGAACTACCTCCACCTGTCGTCCGACCAGGTCAAGGTGTCGGTGGACCTCGGCGACATCGGCGGCCCGAGCGGCGGCCAGATGCTGACGCTGGCGATCATCGACAAGCTGGCCGGCAACGGCAAGGGCGGCGATCTGACCGGCGGCCAGAACATCGCGGGCACCGGCACCATCGACGACCAGGGCAACATCGGCGCGGTCGGCGGCGTCGCGCTGAAGACCCAGGCGGCGGCCCGGGACGGTGCGACCATCTTCCTGGTGCCGCGCGGCGAGTGCTCGGACGCCAAGGTCAACACGCCCCCGGGGCTGCGGCTGGTCGCGGTGACCACGCTGACCGACTCGCTCGGCGCGCTCAACGCGCTGAACGGTGGCGGCGGCTCCGTCCCCAGCTGCTGAGCCTCCCCAGCTGCCGCTGAGCCCCCCAACCGCTCAGCCCCGCCGGCTGCCGGGCGTCCTCAGCCGGTCACGGCCCGCTGGTCCCGCGCGCGGAGCTCCGGTGACCGGTCGGCCCCATCGCCGCCCGGCACGGCGTCCTCCGTCGCCGCCTGCGCGACCAGCGGCAGCACCCGGTACGGCACCGGGTTCTCCAGCGCGATCGCGGTGGACGCCCGGACGATCCCGTCGAAGCCGACCACCCGGTCGATCACCCGCTGCAGGTCGGCGTTGGAGCGGGCCACGATCCGGCAGAGCATGTCGCCCATTCCGGTGATCGTGTGCAGCTCCAGCACCTCCGGCACGCCCGCCAGGTGGGCCCGCACGTCGGCGCCCTGGCCCTGCGAGATCTCCAGCGTGGCGAACGCCGTCACCGGGTAGCCGAGCGCGGCCGGATCGACCTCCGGCCCGAAGCCGCCGATCACACCGCGGGCCTGCAACCGGTCCAGCCGGGCCTGGACCGTGCCGCGGGCCACCTGGAGCCGGCGCGAGCACTCCAGCACGCCGATCCGCGGCTCGTCGGTCAGCAGCCGGATCAGCCGGCCGTCCAGACCGTCGATCGAGTTGTTCATGGCGGAGCCTTACTCATGGCACGAACACTGGGCAATCTGTACAGCTGTCACCGGCATTCTCCGGCCTGGCAGCACAGCTTGACCAGCGCAGATGGGAACAGTTGCTTAACGCTGTGATCGGGGCCACGCTCCCAGCACAACCCCGTGGGGAGGGCCCCACACCGAGCCGCGGGGTCCGTCCCGCCCCACGACCCCCGGGGCGCTTCGAGGTCCCACGCCCTACAGGGAGGCCGTCATGACCGATACCGCCGCACAGTCCGTCCCGTCGCACTCGGGTCAGGCAGACCCCTTCCCGGTGCGCGGGATGGACGCCGTCGAGTTCGCGGTCGGCAACGCGAAGCAGGCCGCGCACTACTACTCCACCGCCTTCGGGATGCGCTGCACGGCGTACTCCGGCCCGGAGACCGGCTCCCGCGAGACCGCGTCGTACGTGCTGGAGTCCGGCGGCGCCCGGTTCGTCCTCACCTCGGTCGTCAAGGCCTCGACCGAGCGCGGCAAGTTCCTGGACCGGCACGTCGCCGAGCACGGCGACGGCGTGATCGACCTGGCCATCGAGGTGCCGGACGTGCCGGCCGCCTACGCCTACGCCGTCGAGCACGGCGCGACCGGCCTGGCCGAGCCGCACGAGCTGACCGACGAGCACGGCACCGTGGTGCTGGCCGCGATCGCGACCTACGGCGAGACCCGGCACACCCTGGTCGACCGCTCGCGCTACTCCGGCCCGTACCTGCCCGGCTACGTGGCCCGCCAGCCGATCGTCGAGGCGCCGCAGAAGCGCAACTTCCAGGCGATCGACCACTGCGTCGGCAACGTCGAGCTCGGCAAGATGAACGAGTGGGTCGCGTTCTACAACCGGGTGATGGGCTTCACCAACATGAAGGAGTTCGTCGGCGACGACATCGCCACCGAGTACTCCGCGCTGATGTCCAAGGTCGTCGCCGACGGCACCCGCAAGGTGAAGTTCCCGCTCAACGAGCCGGCGATCGCGAAGAAGAAGTCGCAGATCGACGAGTACCTGGAGTTCTACGGCGGCCCCGGCGTCCAGCACATCGCGCTGGCCACCAACGACATCGTGCACACGGTCCGTCAGATGCGTGCGGCCGGCGTGGAGTTCCTGGACACCCCGGACAGCTACTACGACACGCTCGGCGAGTGGGTCGGCGACACCCGGGTGCCGATCGAGGAGCTGCGCGAGCTGAAGATCCTGGCCGACCGCGACGAGGACGGCTACCTGCTGCAGATCTTCACCAAGCCGGTGCAGGACAAGCCGACCGTCTTCTTCGAGATGATCGAGCGGCACGGCTCGATGGGCTTCGGCAAGGGCAACTTCAAGGCGCTCTTCGAGGCGATCGAGCGTGAGCAGGAGCGCCGCGGCAACCTGTAGTCGCCGCCGGCCGGTGGCTGCCGGCCGCCGTAGGCCGCTGCGCGCTGGAGCCCCGGGTCCCGTCCGACCCGGGGCTCCAGGCGTTCCCGGTCAGCGGACCACGGTCTGGACGTCCGGCGGGTGGCCGTTCCAGGTGACGAAGACCGAGTTGGTCGCGTTGTTGTTCGAGAAGTCGATCCGCAGCCACTGGTCGCCGTTCCAGACCTGCATCTGCCAGCCCGGGTCCGGGACGGCCGAGACCAGCTCGGCGCTGTCCGGGTGCATGTCCAGCGCGACCCGGCCGCCGGGGACCAGGTAGCTCTGGACGGACGGGCTGGGCGAGGCGCCGGCGGGGGCGCCGGTGGTCGGCGCGGCGGTCGCCGCGGAGCCGGGCGCGCTGCCGGGCGCGCTGCCGGGCGAGGAGGCGGCCACGGGATGGGCGCTGCGGCTGGGCGGCGCGGTGGTGGTCGTGGTCGCGGTGCGCGAGGGGCTCGGTGACGGCGGCTGGGTGCCGCTCGGTGCGGCGGTCGCCGCGGAGCCGGACGAGGAGGCGGCCGGCGGCAGTGGCGCCGGAGTCGCAGTCAGCGCGGTGGCGGCCGGCGTCGGCAGCGGGAGCGTGCGCGGGGGCTCGAAGGCGGCGTCGGACATCGCGGCGTTCACCCCGAGCCAGGACAGCGTCACGGCCGCCCCGGTGGCCAGCGCCCAGGCACCCGTCTGAACCAGTCCGCTTCGCATCGCCCGCTCATCCTGCCGCATCCGCGCCGGTGGCGGACATCCGGGCCGCCATCGGCCCGGTGGCCCGCACCTGCCGGATTGGGCAAGGTCGTTGCGAAAATAGTGGATGCCGTAGCGTGCTGGCCCATGGCAACAGTCCTGGTGGTCGAGGACGACCCGTTCGTTCGCTCGGCCCTGATCCGGCACCTCGGTGAGACCGGGCACGCCGTCCGCAGTGTCGGAACCGCGCTGGAGGCGCTGCGCGAGGTCGCGCAGGTCGGTTGCGACCTGGTGATCCTCGATCTCGGCCTGCCCGACCTGGACGGCGGCGAAGCGCTCAAGATGATCCGCGGTCTGACGAACGTCCCGGTGATCATCTCCACCGCCCGGGACGACGAGGCCGAGATCATCCGGTTGCTCAACGCCGGTGCCGACGACTACCTGGTGAAACCTTTCTCCGGTGAGCACCTGAGCGCTCGGATGGCCGCCGTGCTGCGCCGGTTCGGCGGCGGCCTGGCCCCGGTCCCGCCGGTGCTGCGGGTCGGCGGGCTGGCCATCGACGCGCAGCGGCGGGAGGCGGTGCTGGACGGGCGGCCGCTCGACCTGACCCGCCGTGAGTTCGACCTGCTGGCCTTCCTGGCGGCCCGGCCCGGCGTGGTGGTGCCGCGCAAGGAGATCCTGGCCGAGGTCTGGCGGCAGACCTACGGCGGCGACCAGACCATCGACGTGCACCTGTCCTGGCTGCGCCGCAAGCTCGGCGAGACCGCCTCCAGCCCGCGTTACCTGCACACCGTGCGCGGCGTCGGGGTGCGGCTGGAGGCCCCGGACGCGGCTGGTCCGGAGCGGCCGTGAGGTCGGCCGAGCGGTCGGCCGAGCGGCACCGGGAGGGCGCGCCGGAGCCGGTGCGCCGATCCGGGCAGTCGCTGCGCTGGGCGCTGGTGAAGGCGGCCGTGGCGGGGACCACCATGGTCGCGCTGGCCTTCCTGATCCCGCTCGGCCTGATGGTGCAGAAGACCGCCCGGGACCGTGCGTTCACCGCCGCCGACCGGCAGGCCGCCGCGCTCGGCCCCGCGCTGGCAATCACCACCGACCAGGACGACCTGGCCCGGGCGGTGGCGAGCACGGAGGCGGGCGCGCAGAACCGGATCGCCGTCCACCTCCCGCCGCCGGGCGCGGCCGCCGGGGGCGGAGCAGGGAGCGGCGGCGGGCGGATGATCGGCCCCGGGCAGGCGGTCGATCCCGGTCAGACCATCGGCGTCGCCCGGGCCCCGCAGGCCGACGTCGCCGCCGCGGGCAGCCAGGGCCGGGTGCTCACCGTGGCGGTGACCGGCGGCTACGCCAGGCTCCAGCCGGTCGCGGTGGACGCCACCCGGGTCGCCGTGGTCGAGGTCTACGTGGCCGAGGGCGATCTGACCCGCGGCGTGCGCACCGCCTGGCTGGTGCTCTCGCTGGTCGCGCTCGGGCTGGTCACGATCGCGGTGCTGGTCGCGGACCGGATGGGCTCGCGGATCGTCGGCTCGGCCCGCCGGCTGGCCGGGGCCGCCCGCTCGCTCGGCGCGGGCGACCTCGCCGTCCGGGTCCCGGTCACCGGCCCGCAGGTGGACGGCAGCCCCGCCGAGCTGCAGGAGGCCGCGGCCGCGTTCAACGCGATGGCGGACCGGGTGGTGCACCTGCTCGCGGCCGAGCGCGAGCTGGCCGCGGACCTCTCGCACCGGCTGCGCACCCCGCTCACCGTGCTGCGGCTGAACGCCGCCTCGCTCGGCGACGGGGACGCCGCCGACGCCACCCGGCATGCCGTCGCGCAGCTGGAGCGTGAGGTCGATCAGATCATCCGCTCGTCCCGCCGCACCCCGGAGGCGGCGCCGGCCGTCCCGGTCGGCTGCGACGCCGCCGAGGTGATCCGTGAGCGGGTCTCGTTCTGGTCCGCGCTGGCCGAGGACGAGGGCCGCCCCTGGCAGCTGCACGGTGCGGACGGCCCCGCCACGGTGCCGGTCCCGGTGCCGCGCGCCGACCTCGCGGCGGCCGTGGACGCGCTGCTCGGCAACGTCTTCCGGCACACGGCGGTCGGCACCGCGTTCTCGGTCGATGTGCTGGCCACCGAGCGCGCGGTGATCGTGCTGGTCGGTGACGGCGGTCCGGGCTTCGAGGACCCGTCGGCCGCGCTGCGCCGCGGTGAGGGGCACGGCGGCGAGGGCTCCACCGGCCTCGGGCTGGACATCGTGCGCAAGCTCGCCGAGGCGACCGGCGGCGACCTGGCGCTGGGCCGCTCGGCGGTGCTGGGCGGTGCGGAGATCCGGCTGCGGCTGGGCGCCGGGCCCGACGCGACGGCGCAGCAGCCGCGCCGGCTGGGGCGCGGGCGCCGGGCACCCGCGCGACGGTCCGCCTGAGGAGACGGCAGTTCCTTAACGGCCCCCTAAGAGACGGCTACCCCTCCCTGAGCAGGCGCTTTTCGGGGCGGTACGGGCGCTAGCGTCGGCGGCGCCGGGAGGTCGGGAACCCTCGGCGCACCCTCGGTACACCTTCCCGCTCCGCTGCGGCGCTCCGCTGCGGGCACCCGTCTGTTCTTTTGTCTCTTGAGGAGTCCGATGACGAAGCAGCACGCCCGTCGCGCAGGCCACCGGCGACGCGGGCGCAAGGGCGTGATCCTCGGGGCGAGCGCCGTCGCGGCGGCCGTCGTCGCCGGCGGCGTGGTCGCGCTGGCCTCGGCCGCGAACGCGGCCTCGCTCGGCGCCGTGTACAGCCGGACGAGCAGCTGGGAGACCGGGTACACCGGCCAATACCTGGTCGCCAACGCGGCGGGCAGCGCGATCGACGACTGGACGCTGTCGTTCGACCTGCCGGCCGGTGCCAAGATCGACTCGCTCTGGAACGCCAGCTTCACGGCCGCCGGCCGGCACGTCACGGTCAAGCCGGAGTCCTGGAGCAAGCACCTGGCGCCAGGGCAGAGCGTGGACGTGGGCTTCGTGGTGGAGGGCTCCGGCGCGGCGCAGGACGAGCCGGGCGACTGTCTGATCAACGACGCCCCCTGCAAGGCGGGCGACGGGCCCACGCCGGTGCCCTCGGGCCGGCCGACCAGCGCTCCGACAGCCACTCCCAGCTCGGCCCCGACGTCCACCCCCACCCCCACCCCCACCCCCACCCCCACCCCCACCCCCACCCCCACCCCCACCCCCACCCCCACCCCCACCCCCACCCCCACGCGCACCCCCACCCCCACCCCGACCGCGACCCACACGCCCACCCCGGTGCCCCCCGCGTCGGGCGGCGGCGGCTTCGCCCCGTACGTGGACACCTCGCTCTACCCGCCGTACGACCTGGTCGCCACCGCGAAGGCGGCCGGCGTGCACACCTTCAACCTCGCCTTCATTGTTTCCGGCGGATCCGGCTCTGGCTGCACCCCGAGGTGGGGCGGCGTCAGCGACCTGACCGCCGACCCGGTGGCCGCGCAGATCGGCGCGCTGCGGGCGGCCGGCGGCGACGTGCGGGTCTCGTTCGGCGGCGCGAACGGCAGCGAGCTGGCGACCGTCTGCTCCTCGGCCGCCGACCTGGCCGCCGCGTACCAGCAGGTGGTGGACGCGTACGGCCTCACCAAGATCGACTTCGACGTGGAGGGCGGTGCGCTCGGCGACACCGCCTCGAACACCCGCCGCGACCAGGCGATCGCCCGGCTCCAGCAGACCGCCGCGGCGAAGGGCCGGAGCCTGGACGTCTCCTACACGCTGCCCGCGCTGCCCACCGGCCTGACCCAGGACGGCGTCAACCTGGTCACCGACGCGAAGGCGAACGGCGTGCGGATCGGCGCCGTCAACATCATGGCGATGGACTTCGGCGACGGCGTCGCACCGAACCCGAACGGCCAGATGGGCACGTACGCGATCGACGCGGCCACCGCGACCCAGGCCCAGCTGAAGAGCGTGCTCGGCCTGGACGACGCGCAGGCCTGGGCGAAGACCGCGGTCACCCCGATGATCGGCGTCAACGACGTCTCGTCCGAGGTCTTCACGGTCGCCGACGCCAAGCAGCTGGCCGCGTTCGCGCAGTCCAGGCACCTGGCCTGGCTCGGCATCTGGTCCGGCGCGCGGGACAAGGCCTGCGACGGCGGCGCGAAGGGCTACGCCGACCCCACCTGCAGCAGCATCGCGCAGCAGCCGCTGGACTTCAGCAGGGCCCTGGGCGCCTACACCGGCTGACCGACCCGTCCCACGCGGCCCGCGTTCGCCCGGGTAGCGGGTCGCGTGGTACCAGGTATGGTCGAGAGCTGGTCGACCGACCGGCGGATGGAGCGGGCAGTGACAGCGGTGCAACAGGACCAGCGGACGGCGGTTGCCGCCCCAGGCCCCGCCACCTCGCCCGGCCCGGCCTGGCGACAGCACGTCACCGCTCCGATACGGGCGCTGCGCGAGGCGCCCCGCCGCGAACTGCGCAAGGCCGGCCTGGTGGCGTTCGTCTCACTGCTGGCGTACGCGGTGGTGCGGCACTTCATCGGCACCTCGATGGTCGACATGATCGTCTACCGGGCCGAGGGCGCGGCCGTCGCGAACGGGCACGACCTGTACGCGCTGCGGGTCACCCAGTGGAACCTGCCCGCGACCTACCCGCCGTTCGCGGCGATGCTCTTCGTGCCGACCACCTGGTTCTCGGTGGGCTTCCTGCGGGTGGCGATCACGCTCGGCAACATCGGGCTGCTCGGGCTGACCGCGCTGCTCTCGTTCCGGCTGGTCGGCTGGCCGCGGCGGGACCTGCGGCCGGTCGGCGTGGTGCTGGTGGCCGGGCTCGGCGTCTGGCTCGAGCCGGTCTTCACGACGCTGCGGTACGGGCAGATCAACCTGATCCTGGTCTGCCTGGTGCTCTGGGACCTCACCACGCCGGACAGCCGCAAGTGGAAGGGCATCGGGATCGGCATCGCGGCCGGGATGAAGCTCACCCCCGGCTTCTTCGCCGTCTACCTGCTGGTCACCGGCCGGATCCGGGCGGCGATGGTCGCCGGCTTCACGTTCCTGGCCACCTTCGCGATCGGCGCCGCCGTGCTGCCGAGCGCGACCTGGGGCTTCTGGACCAAGTACCTGTACGACTCCTCCCGGGTCGGCAAGACCTACATCGTCGACAACCAGTCGCTGCGTGGCGTCGCCGCCCGGTTCCTGCACCAGGCCGATCCCGGCACCGCCGCGACGCTGGCGGCCGGGCTGATCGCGGTCGGCGGCCTGGCGGTGGCCGCCTGGACGTACCGCAGCGGGCGCTGGCTGCCGCGCGCGGAGGCCTGGGGCGTCTGCGTCGCCGCCGTCACCGCGCTGCTGATCTCGCCGATCAGCTGGACGCACCACTGGGTCTGGTGCGTGCCGATCCTGATCCTGCTGGCGGCCGAGGTCGCGCAGGAGCGGGCCAAGGCGCTGCCCGGGTTGCCTGGCCAGCCCGGACTGCCTGGACTGCCTGGGCACAGGCGCTGGCGGACGATCTTCTGGCTGACCGTGGTCGGCTTCTGCTCCTTCTCCATGTGGCTGGTCCCGCACAAGGGCCTGACCAACCTGCAGATGGGTCCGTTCAAGCAGCTGCCCGCGGGGATGTACCCGTGGATCGGCTTCTGCTTCCTGGTCGTGGCCGCGCTGCGGGTCCGCAACCGGCGCCGGGCGGCCGGTCAGCCGCTGCTGAGCCTGCCGGGCCAGCGGGCGGCGGTCCCGGCCGAGCAGCCCCAGCGCACCCCCGCGGCGCGCTGACGGCTCTGCCCGCGGCTCTACTGGTGGCGGTGCCCGCGGTGGTGCTCGCCCTGGTGCTTGCGGTCAGGCCAGCAGCTCGGCGAGCGAGCCGTCCAGGTCGAGCACGCTCAGCTCGCCGCCCGGCGGCACCAGCCGGTGCGCCTCCTCCAGCCAGGCCGCCACGGCCGGCAGTGACGCCTCCAGCAGCGCGTCGCCGCCCGGCGAGGTGAGCGCCAGGCAGAGCACGGCGTGCCGCCCGCTGCCGGTCGGCCAGATCCGCACGTCGCCCTGGCCGCACGGCCGGAACGTCCCCTCGACCAGCAGCTCGCGGGAGAACACCCAGGTCACCGGCGAACCGGTGTCCAGGTGGAAGGTGATCCGCACGGCGAACGGGTCGTGGCTCCCGTAGGAGAGCCGGGCCGGGACGGGCACGCTGCGCTCGGGGGAGAGCACCAGGTGGAGCTCCAGCTCGTGCTCCACCACGCTCAGCTGACGGTCCATGATCGGTTCCTCTCGATTCGGGCTCGGGCCTGTGGTGAGGCCGGGTCACCCGAAGAGAGCGCGCTGTCGCACTGCTCTTACACACGTTTCGGGGATCGATTGCGGAATGTGCCGCAGGTCACGTGCGTGAACGGCGCCGGGCGGGGCGCGCGGCCTCGGCCGTACGCCGGGCGCGGACGCGGCGCGCGGGCAGTCGTCGACGGACAGCCAAGCGCTCCTGGGGTCCGGGCGTCCCGTGAATCGGCAACTTCCACCGCGCCACGCCGGAAGGTACTACCCTTTGTGACTGCCTGGCGACGTGGCGTGCGCCCCGCCGGAGGCCCCCAGGAGAGTGGATCTGCATGTCGGACCAGCCGTTGGTCGCCAGCGTGGACGTTGCCCCCGTGCCCGAACCGGGCTACTACCCGGACCCGTCGGTGCCGGGCTTCGTCCGCTACTGGAACGGCAGCAGCTGGGTGCCCGGCACCAGCCGCCAGGCTCCGGCCGACGGCGAGGTGCTGGCCGCGCCGCGCTTCGCCGCGCAGGCGGTGCCGCGACCGGGCGCGCGGTACATCCCGCCGCCGGTGGTGGCGGCCGGGCCGGCGGCTGCGGGTGCGGGGGTGGGGGCTGGTGCGGGGGTGGGCGCGGTGGCGGATGCCGATCCGGAGACGGGGCCGGTGTTCCTGGACGAGACGGGGGCGGGCGCGGTCTTCACCATGGCGCCCGAGGTCGCGGACTCCGGCTGGCACGCGGACCCGCAGGCGCAGCGCGGGCTGATGGAGACGGGCAACGCGCCGCGCTGGGTGTCATGGGGCGTGCTGGGCGAGGAGGCGCGCGCGGCCGAGGGAGCGGGAGCTGCTGGGGGGAAGTCGGCGGGGCCGACTTCTGAGGGTGCGTGGGGGGCTGGGGCTGCGGGGGCAGCTGAGGGGAAGTCGGTGCGGCCGACTTCCCAGGGTGCGTGGGGTGATGGGGCTGCTGGGGTGGCTGAGGGGAAGTCGGCGGGGCTGACTTCTGGGGGTGCACGGGGGGCTGGGGCTGGCGGGGTGGTTGAGGGGAAGTCGGCGGGGCCGACTTCTCGGGGTGCGGGGGGCACCGGGGGGACTGGGGTGGCGGGAGCCGCTGGTGCTGATGTGGCTGGAGGGGCTGACCGGAAGTCGGCCGGGCCGACTTCTGCGACTGATGGGGCGGGGGCGGAAGCAGCGGCTGAGGTGAGTCCGGTGACCGCGCAGTCGGCTGCCCCGGTACCCGCGCGTGCGTCCGGCGCCGGCCTGACCCCCGCGTCGGCTGGGGCGCAGCCGAGGCCGGCCGCCGCCGGCGCGCCCGGTCGGGCTCGGGCGGCGCGGCCCGGGGCCGCCGTCGCCCCCGCGCGCGTACCGGCGGCGACGCCCGCCACCGACGTCGTCCCCGCCCCGCGGCGGCGCTCGGCTGCCGCCGCGGCTGCCGCCGCGCTGCGTCCGGCCGGTCACGGGCGGCGGCTGCTCGCGCGGCTGGTGGACAGCGTGGTGCTCGCCGGCGTCGCGGCCGCCGTGGTCCTTCCGTTGCTGCCCGGCGTCACCGCCCACGTCCAGCAGCGGCTCGCCGCCGCGCAGGCGGCCAGCCGCGCCACCCACCGCGAGGTCCAGGTCTGGTTGCTCGACGGTGCGATGCTCGGCCGGCTGGCGCTGCTGCTCGGCGTCCTGCTGCTGGCCGCGCTCTGCTGCGAGGTGCTGCCGACCGCACGCACCGGCCGCACGCTCGGCAAGCGCCTGGCCGGCCTGCGGGTGGTCCGCGTGGACGGCGGCGCACCGCCGTCCTTCGGCCGCTCGCTGCGCCGATGGTTCGTCAGACAGCTGTCGGAGCTGACCGTCATCGGCGTCTTCGCGGTGCTGTTCGACCGCCGCCGGCGGCGCAGCTGGGCGGACCGGGCGGCCGGCACCCGGGTGGTCCGCAATATCCGCACAATGGACTAAACAGCAGCACATCACCGTATTTGCGGTGATCTACTCGCTGCATGAGCACCAACGACCCCTCACGCCCCGAGCCGGAGGGAGGCGGCCAGCCCTCCTTCGACAAGCAACCGCCGCCGTCGAGCTCGTCGTCCTCGGACTCGCCCGAGGACACCCCGCCGCCCGGGTCGCCGCGACCCGGCTCCCCGTACGACACCGACTCCTCCGGCGCGCCGCCGTACGGCGGTAGTCCGTACGGCGGCGGCTCGTACGGTGGCAACCCGTACGGCGGTGACCAGTACGGCGGGCCGCCGCCCGGGCAGCAGGGCCCGCCCGGCTTCGGCGCGCCGACCGGCTCCCCGTACGGTCCCGGCCCGAGTGCCGGCATGCCGGCACTCGGCACCTGGCCGAGCCGGATCCTGGCGCGGGGGATCGACTACGTGCTCATCCAGGCGGTCGCCTTCCTGATCGTGGTGCCGTTCTTCGGCCTGCACAACCGGGACGGCTGGACCGGTGGCGTCTGGCTCTACTACGCGCTCTACCTCGTCTACGAGGGCGTGATGCTCTCCCGGGACGGCCAGACGCTCGGCAAGAAGGTGATGCACGTCCGGGTCGCGATGCTGGCCGACGGCACCAGCCCGAACAGCTCCGCGGGCTGGACCCGGGCGGCGGTGTACACGCTGCCCGCGGTGCTCTGCTGTGGCCTGTGGTGGGTGATCAACGGGTTCTTCGGTGTCTTCAACAAGCCGTACCGGCAGTGCATCCACGACAAGGCGGCCAAGACGGTGGTGGTCTCCACCGCCTGACCGGGGGCGGGGCGGCGGCCGGCCGGTAGCGTGGCCTGCGAGATCCGTCGTGAGCGTTTTGGGGGAGCACGTGAACGCACCCGTCCGTCCTGCTGGTCCGGCTGGTCCGGCTGGTCCGGCTGATTCGGCCGAGCGAACCGGCTCGTCCTGGCTGCCGGGGGTCGAGCGGGTCGGCTGGCCGCGCACCGAGCAGGCGGCGGTCGCCGAGCAGCTGCGGCTGCGCCCGCTGGTCGAACCGGTCGGCCCCGCACCGTCGGCCGGCGCGCTGGTGGCCGGCGTGGACGTCGCGTACGACGACGAACGCGACCTGGTCGCCGCAGCCGCGGTCCTGCTCGACCTTGACACGCTGGAGGTCGTCGAGGAGTCCACCGCGGTCGGCACCGTCGCCTTCCCCTACCTCCCCGGACTGCTCGCCTTCCGCGAAGTCCCCGCCGTCGTGGACGCCCTGGCCGGCCTGCGGCACCGCCCCGACCTGGTGGTCTGCGACGGCTACGGCCTGGCCCACCCCCGCCGCCTCGGCCTGGCCAGCCACCTCGGCGTCCTCACCGGCCTGACCACACTCGGCGTCGCCAAGACCCCGTTCACGTTCACCCACCAGCCCCCGGCCGACCTGCGCGGCGCCTCCACCCCACTGGTGGACGAACAGACCGGCGAGGAGGTCGGCCGCGCCCTGCGCACCCGCGCGGGGGTGAAGCCGGTCTTCGTGTCGGTGGGTCACCGGATCGGGCTGCCGGAGGCGGTGGACTGCGTGCTCGCGCTGTCACCCCGCTACCGCCTCCCGGAGACCACCCGGCACGCCGACTCCCTCTGCCGCCGCGCGCTGATCGCGGCGATCGGACGTTCATCGGACGAATAGCCCGCAGGGGAGGGGTACTTGGCGGCGTACCGAAAACTTGGCAGGGTTGGCGGAGCCGGGAGCACGGGGTGACAGGACGGGCGACAGCAGGGGAGGCGCCGAGCCTTGACCGACCAGGGAGCGCGGAGCAGGGCGGGTGCGGGTGTGGGCGTCGGTGCGGGGTTCAGGGTCGAGGTGGACAACCTGCGTACGTTCGCGGGCCAGGTGCGCGGCCTGCTCGCGGAGTTCCAGGCACAGGTAAACCCGGAGAACGCGCACACGAAGAGCGGAATCGCGCAGGGGGCGTTCGGGGACTTCGCGGAGGCGATGGCGCTGCACGATCAGTACGACCAGATGCGGGACGGCCTGCGGGACGTGCTCAACGCGCTACAGGAAGCCATCGACGAGGCCCAGCGTCGCGCGGACCTGACGGCGGCGAACTACGAGGACCAGGAGCACCGGACCGTCCAGCAGCTGAAGGTCACCTCGGACGGCTGGTCGGTCGGCACGGCGGCGGTGACCGTTGGCGCGCCCAGCAGTCCGGCCGGTAATGAACGGGCGGCGTGGTGAGAACGGGAGGCGTTCGCCCATGAGTTCGGACATCACGGACTTCAGCGCCTTCAGTCACAGCGCCCTGCGGAAGATGGTGCAGGCGATGAACTCGGGCGACGTCATGTCGGCGAGCGACCCCTGGCGCCGCGCGGCCGCGACGCTGAAGGGCATCCGCGCGGCCCTGGACACCGCCGCCGGGGACGCCTCGTACAACTGGGAGGGCAGCACCAGCGACGCCTTCTACGAGAAGATGACGACCCTCGCCACCGCCGTCAACGACGCCGCCGCCTACGCGAACGACGCCGCGATCACCCTCGCGATGATGGCCGACGCGATCGACCAGGCCAAACGTGACATGCCCGAGGAACCGGGCCTCTGGGACCAACTCGGCCACGCGATCTCGGACACCGCGCAGAACGCGGTGGGGGAGGGTGACACGAGCACCCAGATGCCGCTGACGGACCGGAGGAAGGCGCAGGCGGCGGCGGTGCTGGAGACGCTGGCGGCGAAGTACCGGGTGGCTACGCCGATGTTGAGGGCGCCGTCGGCTGGAAGGTACGGCGAATCGCAACCCGCCCCTCCTGATCAGACAGCAGCTGCGGTAGCAGGTGCTCTGGTCCTCGGTGCTGGTCTCGGCGCGATCGGTGGATTCGGCGGCGCACCGGAGGCCTCGCCGACGGCCGCACTTGTGTCTGCAGAATCGTCTGTCTCCAAGAAGCAGTCCTCGATGGGGCCTGAGCTGCGCTCTGGTGTCCCTATGGAGACAGGGATCAGCGGTGGCATCGCAACCAAGGCTGGTCGAACACCGAAACGTGTGCCGATCGGTATGAGCGCAGCGGCGGCTGGTGTCACAGGAGCACCGGCGGCACCAGCGCCGTCGGTTTCAGCTCTCCAGGCCATGCCGGGACACGGAACCGGGCTGGACAGCGTCACGCAGATCGGATCGACGGCACCGGCAACGCACCCGATTGCTTCGGGGGGCTTGCCTGGCAGAGCGTCCTTGTTGCCGGGTTCTCATATTCCTGTGGCTCCTACCTCAGGTCCAGGAATCGGAGAGTTGGCCAGTGCGATCCAGGCAGGGGACGGGATTCTCGCGGCTGGTGAGTCGAGCGCAGCATGGGTGCCCAGAGGTTGGGCAGGCCCAGCCCCCGCAGCATCATCAGACAGTAGCGTCGGCGCAGCTCGTCAACGTCCGGTTGGTGAGATTACGCCTGTAAGCGGGCTGCGAGCCGGTGACTCCGACGGTGCATTCCCGGTAGCGGGGGTGTTCGGCCGAGCAGGGGAGTTCACCAGCTCGGAGCGTCCGCTGCAGCAGGGCTTCACGGAAGGCGGCTCAGGGCTCGGGGGCCGCACGCAGGCGCAGGCCGACTTCGGCAGTACCCAAGGGAATGCGGCACCCGGGTACCCGCCTGGCCAGATCCAAGGGACGGAGCGACGGAAGCGTCGGAGAGAGAAACGTCCGGACTACCTAGTTGAGGATGAGGAGACCTGGGCATCGCGGCGCCCGGTCAACCCTGGCGTGGTGGAATGAATCTCCAGGCGTCGGAGGACGGAGTGGACCGGCATGGTGGTCAGTTGGCCGATGCGGGGCGTCGCCGTGCTTGCAACTGGAGTCCTGCTCACCGCGCCGGCAGTTGCGCCGGCGATTGCTGACGGTACTCGCGATCAGCAGTGGGCCTTGACGAAGTACGACGCGCAGGACGAGGTCTGGCCGATCAGCCAGGGCGACGGCGTGGTCGTTGCGGTGATCGACACGGGTGTCCGAGCTGATCACCAAGATCTGACCGGCCAGGTTCTCCCCGGGGCCGACTTCACCGGCGGTCGGAGCAACGGTTCGAAGGATGAAGCCGGTCATGGCACCGGGATGGCCAGCCTCATCGCAGGTCACGGTCATGGCGAGAGCGCAGGCATTATGGGCCTCGCGCCGAAGGCGAAGATCCTTCCAGTGCGAGTCAACCTGCGGGATGAGACGCAGGTCGGCGCCCCGGATGACGGTACGTTCCCGACCGCTCTCCGCTATGCGGTGGATCACGGCGCGAAGGTCGTCAACATGTCCTTCGGTGGAGCCATGCGCACGAACCTCGATGACCGTGCAGCCATCAACTACGCGATCGCCCGCGATGTCGTCCTTGTCGCTGCCGCCGGCAACCTCGCCGAGTCTGAAGTGTCCTACCCCGCTGCCTTTCCCGGTGTTGTCGCCGTCGGTGCCGTCGATGACCAGGGCAATGTGTGGGCGAAGTCGAATCACGGCCCGGAGACCACGCTCGTCGCTCCCGGGGTCGGGATCTACAGCGCCGGTAGCCAGTCGAGCACCGATTACCGGCTTGCTGATGGGACCTCCGATGCCACCGCGTACGTCTCGGCGATTGCGGCGCTTGTTCGGGCGAAGTATCCGGGGCTTTCTGCCGGGCAGGTGATCCGGCGGATGATCACGACTGCCGTTGCGCCGCCGGATGGCAGCAAGGCGCCCAACGACCGTTATGGCTACGGGATCGCGTCTCCGTCCAAGTCGCTCGCGCCGGATCCGGCGGTGGATGACGGGCCCAGGGAGAACCCGTTGCTCGGCAGGGTGGAGTCGCAGGGGGCGCCGGAGTCGGCGGTGCCGGTGCCCGTGGCGCAGCCGCAGGCTGCGGGGGGTGGGGACGGGAGTGGTGTGCTGCCGTGGCTCTACGGGGCTGCCGGCGTGCTGGTCGTGTTGATCACGCTGGGCGTTGTCGTTCTCGTCCGCCGCGCCCGGCGGATGGGCTGACCGTCGGCGCAGGTCAGGCGCTGACAACCGACGGACTGGTCGGTAGGGTCGGGATCATGACGACATCTGACGATCTTTTTGTCGGCCTGCATCACATGCAGATCTCCATCCCGCCGGGGTCGGAGCAGCTCTGCCGGGAGTTCTGGGGCGAGATCCTCGGTATGACGGAGCTGGAGAAGCCGCCGGTGCTCGCGGCGCGTGGTGGCTGCTGGTTCCGCAGCGGCGGGTTCGAGATCCACCTGGGGGTGGAGCAGGAGTTCACGCCGGCTCGCAAGGCGCACCCGGGGATCCTGGTGGGCGGGCTGCGCGAGTTGGCCGGGCGGTTGGAGGCGGCCGGGCACGAGGTGAAGTGGGACGGGGAGTTGCCCGGTTACGACCGCTTCCACGCCTTCGACAAGCTGGGCAACCGGCTGGAGTTCCTGCAGCCGCAGGCGGTCTGACGAGGGCCCAGGAATCGAGGGCCGCGGGAACGCATCGGGGGCGGCCCGGGAGAGCTCTACCGGCCTCCGGACCGCCCGTCGGTCTCAGTCGGCCTGGCTCCGGCCAGGCGCCCCGGTCATGCGGCCAGTTCGCGCGCCTCCAGGTAGGCCCGGACCACCGCCATGCCGTAGACCGGCTGGATCAGCTGCTGCCCCTTGAAGAACGGCCGGGCGGGGGCGAAACCCGCCGCGACGACCAGCTCGCGGATCTCCGCTATCTCCGCTTCGCTGCGAGCGGTGAAGCGGACCTCCCACCCTTTTTTGTACGCCGACCCCTGCTCACCGGCCCGGCGGGCCGGGTCTGGACGCCGCACGTAGCCAGGGAGCCGGCCCAGGCGCAGCTGGGCTGCGCTCAGACCTGATGTTTCGTCATATGGCATGCACCGATGGTAGGCAATACCCGGCGGTCGGTTTCCCGGTGGGCGTGATCCCACCGCGTGGCCCGGGTCACACTGCGGTGGTCCCGGGTCACGCTGCGGTGTCCCGGGCCGGCGCCGCGCCGGCCCGGCTCAGGCCGCGGTGCGGGCGTCCAGTCCGGCGGCCGTGCGGGCCTTGCCCAGGTGGCGCAGGGCGGTGCGCTGGCTGAAGGCGAGCAGGCCGACGGTGACCGCGCCGAGCGCCACGGCGAAGGCGATGTGTGCGGCGGTGCTGGTGACCTGGACGCCGACCGCGTTGAGTGCGAAGTGGCTGCCGAGTCGCAGGGCGACCAGGCCGATCGCGACCTTGCGGGTCTCCTTGCCGCGCCACAGCGCGCGGGCCAGCTTCAGGCGCTTGCGCATCATGGTCAGCGAGAGCGCGATGTTGACGGCGGCCAGCACCACCAGCGCGGGCCAGATCGCCGGGAAGGCCTTGATGATGTCGAAGGCGCCGGCGAAGACGGCCTCGAAGCCGAAGAACCAGACCGGGAGCTTGAGTTCGTCCAGGTTCTCGGGCAGCTCCGCGAGCGAGTCCTTCCGGCGCTGCTCGCCGGCCGCCGCGGTCGCCTGCTGGGCCGCCTCGGCGAAGCTGGCGGCAGCCGGTGCGGCAGCCGGTGCGGCAGCCGGTGCGGCAGCCGGTGCGGGAGCGGCGGCCGGGACGGGCCGCGGGTTGTCGAAGTCGCTGGTCAGGTCGGTGCTCATCGTTCGCCCCCGGGCTACTCCGGCCTCGCGCTGTCCGCCCCGCCGGTACTGACGATTCTGCCGCGTCGGGTGCCTGGAGCAGCAGGGGGCCGGGTCATCACTCCGGCATGACGGATGTCACATGCATGTGACTGACCGTTCCCGCAAGTACGTTGATCCCAATTGCTCCATCCGAGTGAGGGTATGGAGACTTTAGTGCGGGCCCGTCCCGATTTGACCACGGTTATGTAACGGTGCGTCAGGTCACGAATGCGGCGACCGGGTGAACGGGGAGGGTTGTCGCATGAGCTACCAGACCCCCCTCCCCGCCCCGTCCCTCGAAGAGCTGGTCCGCCGCCAGCAGAACGTGATCACGGCAAGTCAGCTGCGCACCCGGGGAGTTCCGTCCCGGGTGGTCAGCGAGCACTGCCGCCGCGGCGGCCCCTGGCAGCGGTTGCTGCCCCGGGTCTACCTGCTGCAGAGCGGCGCACCGACGCCCGAGCAGCGGATGTGGGCCGCGCTGCTCTACGCCGCGCAGAACGGCCGCGAGGAGGGGCGCCGGGAGGGTGCGGTGATCACCGGCGCGGCGGCGCTCGCGCTGTACGGCTTCAGCGCGGTGCCCCGGCTGCCCGCCGTCACGGACGTGCAGGTGCTGGTGCCCAGGCAGCGCCGGCTGCGGGACGTCGGGGACGTCCGGATCCAGCGCACCGCTCGCGAGTTGGAGGCGCGCGAGGTGCACGGCCTGGCCTGCGCCCCCGTGGCCAGGGCGGTCGCGGACGCGCTGCGCGAGTGGGAGGACAGCGGCGCGCTGGAGACCGGGGTGCTCGGGCCGCGGCTGCTCCGCTCGGTGCTGCGCGAGGCGGTGGCGGCCGCGGTGCCCGGCGGCCGGCCCGGCTGCACGCCGGCCGAGCTGATCGCCGAGCTGCGCGAGACGGAACTGCTGACGGTGCCGCGGATCCGGGCCGCGGTCGATGAACTGCTCGCCGCCGCGCGGGAGTCGGTGATCGGCTCGATCCTGGAGCTGGTGGCGGCCGAGCAGCTGCCGGCTCCGCTGGCAGGGCCCGAGCTGCGGATGCGCGGTGGCACGTTCGTCGCGGTGCCCGACCTGTACTGGCCGCAGGCGGCGGTCGCGGTCGAGGTGGACTCGGCGGTGCGCTGCGTCAGCGAGGGCGAGGCCGCCTGGGTGCGGGCCGGGCAGCACCGGATGGAGTACCTGGGGGTGCGGGTGGTGTACGTGTCCACCGACCGGGTGGCCGCCGAGCCTGCGGCGGTGGCCGGGGAGCTACGGGAGGCGTTCCTGGCCGGCGGTACGGACGTGGTGGAGCTCCAGCTGACCGAGGGCTGACCGAGGGCTGACGGACGGCCCTCGGACGGCCCTCGGACGGCCCCGGACAGCCCCCGGACGGCTTCCGGCGCAGGTCAGCCCGCGACCGGCGTCCCGGTCAGCTCCACTCCGGCCGCGCGCAGCTGCTCCAGCGCGGCGGCCGTGGTCTGCGGCGCCACCCCCGCCGTCAGATCGAGCAGCACCCGGGTGGCGAACCCCTCCCGCACCGCGTCCAGCGCGGTGGCCCGTACGCAGTGGTCGGTCGCGATGCCGACCAGGTCCACCGCCGTCACCGCACGCTCGCGCAGCCAGGCGGCCAGCGTGCTGCCGTTCTCGTCGAACCCCTCGAAGCCGCTGTACGCGGCCGCGTGCGCGCCCTTGTCGAAGACCGCCTCGATCGCGCCGGAGGTCACCGAGGGCGCGAAGTTGGGGTGGAAGCCGACCCCCTCCGTGCCGGCCACGCAGTGCGGCGGCCAGCTGTCGACGTAGTCGGGCTCGGCCGAGAAGTGCGCGCCCGGGTCCAGGTGGTGGTCCCGGGTGGCCAGGATGTGCGCGTACTCGGCGCCCGAGTCGGCGATCAGCTCGGTGATCGCGGCCGCGACCTCGGCCCCGCCGGCCACGGGCAGGCTGCCGCCCTCGCAGAAGTCGTTCTGCACATCGATGACGATCAGGGCCCGGTGCATGGCTTGCTTCCTCGCTGGCGGTCGGTGGGGGAGGGGAGGTCGGTGGGGACAGAGGGAGAGCGGTGGGGACGGATTGGTGGGGATGGATCGGTGGGGAAGGAGGCGGACTGGAGTGGGGCCACTCTAGGGAGTGGCGCTGTGGGGCGGAAGGGGCGACATCACGGGATCGGCCCGGTGACGGGATCAGCCCAGCAGCAGCTCGGTGGCGATGACCGGCTCGCCCTTGGAGAGCTGGGTGGCCGACAGCGGCAGCGCGGCCCGGGCCCGTAGGTGGCGCTCGCGGGCGGCGGCCAGCGGCTCCCGGCCGATCACCTCGCCGCCGCGCACCAGCGGGACGTGCAGCGCGTACGGCGCGAGCTCGGCCGGCAGCGCTCCGGTGCCGACCACCTCGGCCTCGGCCACCCCGTCGCCGTCCGGCCGCCGGGCCGCCCACTTGCGCCCGCCGACGCTCGACTTCGCGCCCGCCGAGCGCTTGGCGACCGCGACCAGCGGCGCGTCCGGCGAGGCCGAGGCGGCGCGCGCGACCAGCTTGTAGACCATCGCGCAGGTCGAGTGGCCGCTGCCGGTGACCAGGCTGGTGCCGACCCCGTAGCCGTCCACCGGCGCTGCGGCGAGCGCGGCGATGGCGTACTCGTCGAGGTCCGAGGTGACGATGATCCGGGTCCGGTGCGCGCCGAGGTCGTCCAGCTGGCGGCGGACCCGGTGGGCCAGCATGGTCAGGTCGCCGGAGTCGATCCGCACCGCGCCGAGCTCGGGACCGGCCACCTCGACCGCGGTGCGCACCGCCTCGGCCAGGTCGTAGGTGTCCACCAGCAGCGTGGTGCCGGTGCCCATCGAGGCGATCTGCGCGCTGAACGCGTCCTTCTCGCTGTCGTGCAGCAGTGTGAAGGCGTGCGCGGCGGTGCCGGTGGTCGGGATGCCGTGCCGGAAGCCGGCCTCCAGGTCGGAGGTGGCGGCGAAGCCGGCGATGTAGGCCGCCCGGGCGGCGGCCACCGCCGCGCCCTCGTGCGCCCGCCGGGCCCCCATCTCGATGCACGGCCGCTCCCCTGCGGCGGCCGTCATCCGGGAGGCTGCGGCGGCGATTGCCGAGTCGTGGTTGAGGATCGAGAGGATCACCGTCTCCAGGATCACGGCCTCGGCGAAGCTGCCCTCCACGGTCAGCAGCGGCGAGCCGGGGAAGTACACCTCGCCCTCCGGGTAGCCGTGGATGTCGCCGGTGAAGCGGTAGTCGGCCAGCCAGCGCAGCGTGGGCTCGTCCACCACCCGCTGGTCGGCCAGCCAGTCGAGCTGGGGGGTGGTGAAGCGGAAGTTCTGCACCGCGTCGAGCACCCGGCCGGTGCCGGCCAGCACGCCGTAGCGGCGACCGTCGGGCAGCCGACGGGTGAAGACCTCGAACACCGAGCGGCGGTGCGCCGCTCCGCTGCGCAGTGCTGCCTGCAGCATGGTCAGCTCATAGCGGTCGGTGAACAGCGCGGTCGAGCCGGCTGCCGGCGAGGTGGGCATGGCGGAGCTTGCCGCCGCGATTGCCTGGGCGTCCATGAAGATGATGCTACTACCACTTAACGTCAGTTTGACGATTTCCCGCGCAACTGCCGGGTCGGAATCGCTCCGAGGTCCCCCGGATGGCAGCATGGGAGGTCAGGGGAGACCACTAGCGAGGAGAGTCAGCCGTGAGTGTCGCGCCGGCCGAGATCGAACGCCCCGAGGCCGAGAGCCTCCCGGTGGCGGAGCCGGACACGCCGTGGGTGACGATCGTCCACAACGATCCGGTCAATCTGATGAGCTACGTGCTCTACGTCTTCCAGGCGTACTTCGGCTATCCGAAGGAGAAGGCGCGGAAGCTGATGATGGACGTCCACACCCGGGGCCGCGCGGTGGTCTCCAGCGGGACCCGCGAGGAGATGGAGCGGGACGTGCAGGCCATGCACGGGTACGGCCTGTGGGCGACCCTGCAGCACGACTGACCGTCAGCCGACCAGACCTCAACTCTTTTCCCCCACACGAACCGGGACGGTTACTTCACGATGGCTGGGTTGTTCGAGCGGACCGGCGACGGCGGTGCGGCGATCGCGCTGGAGGAGCTGGAGGCCGCGATCCTGCGCTCGCTCGAAGTGCAGATGCTGGAGCTGATCGGCCCCGGCCCCGGCGCCGAGAGCGACGACCCGCTCGCCGCGCTCTTCGCGGAGGGCCCGACCGAGGCTCCCGCCGATCCGGCGCTCGGCCGGCTCTTCCCGGACGCGTACGGCGAGCCCGGGCAGAGCCCCGACCGGGAGACCAGGGCCGCCGCCGGCGAGTTCCGCCGCTACACCGAGCCCGACCTGCGCACCCGCAAGCGTGACGACGCGCTGCTCGTGGTCCGGGCGCTGGACACCCTCGGCGGCCAGGGCGGCGTGCTGCGGCCGGCCGCCGAGGACTGCCCGCGCTGGCTCGGCGCGCTCAACGACCTGCGGCTGACGCTCGGCGTGCGGCTGGAGGTCACCGAGGAGGACGAGCAGGGCCTCTACGACCTGCCGGACAGCGACGAGCGCAAGCCGCTCGTGATGGCCTACCTCTGGCTCGGCGCGATGCAGGAGTCGCTGCTGGAGGCGATGACCGGCTGAGCGCCGGACAGGCCCCGGGGTTGTCCCAGCAGGTGGGCACCACCGTGGACGGCCCCCGGCGCCGCGCCGCCGCGTGGCTATCCTGACGCCATGCTGACCATCACCCGAGAGCTGCACGACGCGATCGTGGCCCACGCCCGCGCCGACCACCCGGACGAGGCCTGCGGGGTCGTCGCCGGGCCGGCCGGCAGCGGACGGCCCGAGCGGTTCATCCCGATGCTGAACGCGGCCCGCTCGCCCACGTTCTACGAGTTCGACTCCGCCGACCTGTTCAAGCTCTACCGCGAGATGGACGACCGGGACGAGGAGCCGGTGATCGTCTACCACTCGCACACCGCGACCGAGGCGTACCCCTCGCGCACCGACGTCAGCTACGCCTCCGAGCCGAACGCGCACTACGTGCTCGTCTCCACCGCGGACGGGACCGGGCCGGACGACCCGTTCCAGTTCCGCTCGTTCCGGATCGTGGACGGCGTGATCACGGAGGAGGACGTCGAGGTCCTCGACGCCCCGGCCGCCCCGGCTGGCTGAATCGGTGAATCTCATCAGGCGGAACGAAACCATCCGAGGTGCGAGATGGGCATGTCCGAACCGGGGCGGGAATCTATACGATGAGCCCATGCGTTCCGTCGATGTGAGCAACCAGGCCCCGGGCATCCGCCTCGTGGCGCGCCTGCACATCGACCTGTGCCGGCACGCCGCGGCGATCTGTCCCGACGCCTGAGCCGTCCGCCGAGTCCGCCCCGGCCCCGGTCGGCGGCGCGGGTGGAACGTGCCGAGCACGCCCGCCGCGCTCCGCACGCCAGGCACCCTGCCCCACCCGCACGCACCACCCGCATGTCCCACCCTCGCCGCCCTCTTGCGGCCCCACCACCACCTGCAACAGGAGCGCAGTCATGGCCATCGAGGTCCGCATCCCGACCATCCTCCGTACCTACACCGACGGCGCCAAGGCCGTCGATGGCAACGGCGCCACCCTCGGGGAGCTCTTCGCCGACCTCGATGTCCGCCACCCGGGCATCGCCGACCGCCTGCTGGACAACGGCGAGCTGCGCCGGTTCGTCAACGTCTACCTGAACGACGAGGACGTCCGCTTCCTGGCCGGCATCGCCACCGAGCTCGGCGACGGCGACAGCGTCACCATCCTCCCGGCGGTCGCCGGCGGCTCGAAGTAAGGCGCAGCGGCGATGCGCTACGACAGCCCGCTGGCAGCCGTCGGCAACACGCCGCTGGTCAGGCTGCCGCGGATCTCCGCGGCCGTGCCGGGCAACGCCGAGGGGCTGGTGACGCTCTGGGCCAAGCTGGAGGACCGCAACCCGACCGGCTCGATCAAGGACCGCCCGGCGCTCCACATGATCGAGCGGGCGGAGGCGGACGGCCGGCTGACGCCCGGCTGCACCGTGCTGGAGCCGACCAGCGGCAACACCGGCATCTCGCTCGCCATGGCGGCCAAGCTCAAGGGCTACCGGATCGTCTGCGTGATGCCGGAGAACACCAGTGAGGAGCGCCGCGAACTGCTCCGGATGTGGGGCGCGCAGATCGTCTCCTCGCCGGCCGCCGGCGGCTCCAACACGGCGGTCCGGGTGGCCAAGGAGCTGGCCGCCGAGCACCCGGACTGGGTGATGCTCTACCAGTACGGCAACCCGGACAACGCCGGCGCGCACTACGCCGGCACCGGTCCGGAGATCCTCGCCGACCTGCCCACCGTCACCCACTTCGTCGCCGGACTGGGCACCACCGGCACGCTGATGGGCGTCGGGCGCTACCTGCGCGAGAAGGTCCCGGGCGTGCAGATCGTGGCCGCCGAGCCGCGCTACGACGACGTGGTCTACGGCCTGCGCAACCTGGACGAGGGCTTCGTCCCCGAGCTGTACGACGCCGAGGTGCTGACCACCCGGTTCAGCGTCGGCTCGGCCGACTCGGTGCGCCGCACCCGCGAGCTGCTCGCCGAGGAGGGCATCTTCGCCGGTGTGTCGACCGGCGCGATCCTGCACGCGGCGATCGGCGTCGGCCGCAAGGCCGCGGCGGCCGGCGAGCGGGCGGACATCGTCTTCGTGGTGCCGGACGGCGGCTGGAAGTACCTGTCCACCGGGATCTACACCGCCGCGAGCACCGAGGAGGCCGTGGAGCTGCTCCAGGGACAGCTCTGGGCCTGATCCGACGGGCCCGATTCGACGGGCCCGATCCGACGGTCAGTCAGTCGCGCGCTTCACCGGGCCCGTACCGCACGTTCGGTACGGGCCCAGGTCTGTGCGTCCACCGGTCCGACCCGGCGCCGGAAGTCGCTGAGCCGGACTTCCCGCAACTCGTCGGTCTCCAGCCAGCTGGTCCGGCCCTCGCGGTCGCCCACCGCGCCCGGCGGCAGCGCGAAGACGCCGGGGCGTTCGGTGTGGTGCTTGCTGGTGATCTTCACGACGGTCGCGGTGTCCCGCGCCACCCGCAGCACCAGGCACGGGCGGTCCTTGGCCCCCGGGCCGTCCTCGAACGGGACCTCGGCCCACCAGATCTCGCGCGGCTCGGGGAAGCCGGGGCGGGGCCGGCGGGGCCGTTGCTGCTGCGGTAGCCGCGGTGGGTGCTGCTCCGCCCGTCGTTCGTCCCGCTGCCTGGCGCGGACCAGTGCGGCGGCGACGGCGGCGACCAGCGCCAGCAGGCCGACGAGGACGAGTTGCCACAGATGCATGTGATGACCGTACCGGTTGTGACAGTTGAGCATTTGTCCGTTTGGTGCTGCTGTTCTGTCACGGATTCACCACGGGCCCCGTCGGCCACTCGGCCCCGCCCGGCCACCCGGAATGCTGACCACGCAGCGAATCACCGGTCGACACAGTGTCCCCCGTGGAGGTGGCACCAGATGAGCCCGCACGGCAACCAAGCGTGGTCCTACACCGAGATCGCCCGTCACATCGGAGTCCAGCCCGACACCGTCCGCAGCTACCGCCGCCACGGTCTGCTGCCCGACCCCGACTTCACCGACCCCGACGGCCGCCCGCGCTGGTACCCCGAGACCATCCGCGCCTGGGCCCGCGACCGCCCCGGCCACCGCTGAGGCGCCCGCCCCCGAGCCCGCGCCGGGCAGCCGTTGGCACTCCTGTCCCCGCCCCGCCCCGTTCTGGTGATTCCAGCCACAGCGCGGCACGGGGACGGGGGCAAAGTGCCCGGCCGCCCTTACTCTCGACACGCGAACGCTGCGCCCTACTCGCCGGTCCGACCCGGCGGTAACCGGCGTGCGCGCAGACCAGGATCCGGCGGAGGGGCTGGGATGAAACTGACTGTGGTGGGGTGCTCGGGGAGTTTTCCGTCGCCCGAATCGCCCTGCTCCAGCTACCTGGTCGAGGCCGACGGCTACCGTCTGGTGCTTGACCTCGGCAACGGCGCGCTCGGCGCGCTGCAGAGCCACACCGGGCTGTACGAGGTGGACGCGGTCGTGCTCAGCCATCTGCACGCCGACCACTGCATCGACCTCTGCGCGTACTGGGTGGCCCGCAACTACCGCCAGGAGGGCTGCCCCGAGCTGCTGCCGGTCTACGGCCCGCAGGACACGCCCGGCCGGCTGGCCCGCGCGTACGACATGCCCGAGCGCCCGGGGATGACCGAGGTCTTCGACTTCCACACGCTGACCCCCGGCAGCTTCAAGCTCGGCCCGCTGGCCGTCACCGCGGTGCGGGTCAACCACCCGGTCGAGGCGTACGCGTTCCGGATCGAGCACGGCGGACGCTCGCTGGTGTACTCCGGCGACACCGGCGAGAGTGCCGAGCTGGTGGAGCTGGCCCGGGGCTGCGACCTCTTCCTCTGCGAGGCCGCCTACACGGACGGCAAGGAGACCTACCAGGCGGTCCACCTGAACGGGCGCGAGGCCGGCGAGCACGCCGCGGCCGCCGGCGCGCGGCGCCTGGTGCTCACCCACATCCCCCCGTGGACCGACCCCGAGCGCAACCTGCGCGACGCCGAGGCCGCCTACGACGGCCCGGTGGAGCTGGCGAAGGCGGGCGCGGTCTACGAGGTCTGAGGCCGAGGCCGAGACCGAAAGCCCGGAGGGCGCCGACCGCGTGTGCGGTCGGCGCCCTCCGGGCTCTCAAGCGGCTCTCAGGCGGCGTGGATCACGCCTTGGTGAGGTCCTCGATCTCCTCGTCGGACTCGCGGCCCGGCGTCTTGAGGTCGAACTTGGTGATCGCGAAGCGGAACACCAGGTAGTAGATCGCCGCGAAGACCAGGCCGATCGGGAAGACCATCCACTGGTTGTGGCCGTGGCTCCAGCCGAGCACCAGGTCGATCAGGCCGGCCGAGAAGGTGAAGCCGAGGTGCACGCCCAGCGCCCAGGTGACGGCCAGCGAGACGGCGGTCAGCACCGCGTGGATCACGAAGAGGACCGGCGCGATGAAGACGAAGGCGAACTCGATCGGCTCGGTCACACCGGTGACGATCGAGGTCAGCGCGAGCGACATCATCATGCCGGTGACGACCTTGCGGCGCTCCGGCTTCGCGCAGTGCGCGATCGCGAGCGCGGCGGCGGGCAGCGCGAACATCATGATCGGGAAGAACCCGGACATGAACTGGCCGGCGCTCGGGTCGCCCGCCATGTAGCGGGTCAGGTCGCCGTGCACCACGGTGCCGTCGGCCTTGGTGTAGTCACCGGCCTGGAACCAGGCGTAGGAGTTGACGAACTGGTGCATGCCGATCGGCAGCAGACCGCGGTTGACCAGGCCGAACGCGCCGGCGCCGAGCGCGCCCGCGCCGATCAGGGTGTTGTTCAGGTGGCCGATCGCGGTGCCGACCGGGCCCCAGAACTGCGCGAAGAGCACGCCGACCGCGGTGCCGACGAAGGCCATGATGATCGGGACCAGCCGGCGGCCGTTGAAGAAGCCGAGCCAGTCGACCAGCTTGGTGCGGTGGAACTTCTGCCAGAGCACCGCGCTGAGCAGGCCGATCACGATGCCGCCGAGCACGCCCGGGTTCTGGTAGGTCGGCGCGACCCACTTGCCGGCCTCGATGTGGCCCTCGGTGATCGGGAACGCCGTGAGGACCTTGTTGTAGACCATGAAGCCGACCAGCGCGGCGAGCGCGGTCGAGCCGTCGGCCTTCTTCGCGAAGCCGATCGCGATGCCGATCGCGAACAGCAGCGGCAGGCCGGTGCTGCTGTCCAGCAGCGCGCCGCCGGCGGCGTTGAAGACGGCCGCGACCTTGTCCCAGCCCAGGCCGTCCTTGCCGAACACGTCGTCCTGGCCGAGGCGCGCGAGCAGGCCGGCGGCCGGCAGCACGGCGATGGGCAGCTGGAGGCTGCGGCCCATCTTCTGCAGGCCCTGGAGCAGGCTCTGCCCGAACTTCTTGCTGGGGGGCGTGGGGGCTGCGGGCCGCGCTGCCTTCGCAGTCGTACTCATGGGGTGGTTCCTCACGGTGCGGCGTACCGGGCGGGGTGCGGTCCGGATCCGATACGCGAACTGGTCTACACCACTAGTGGTGTAGACCAGTTTTGTAGCACGGCCCGAGAGGAGCCGGTACCCCCGAAGGTCCCGCAGGTGGGAAGCGCTATGAAATCGAAACCTTGTTGAGGATTGGAGATCTTCACAGCGGGCAGCGGCAGCCGGGGGCCGGCCGGGCGCTAGCCGCGGGTGACGTCCTCGTGGTCCTCGTCGGGCTCGCGGCCCGGCGTGGTCAGGTTGAACGCGGTGATCATCACTCGGAAGAGCGTGTAGTAGACGACCGCGAAGCAGAGGCCGATCGGGATGATCAGCCAGGGCTTGGTGGCCAGGTTCCAGTTGATCAGATAGTCGATCAGGCCCGCAGAGAAACTGAAACCGTCGTGCACCCCGAGCGCCCAGGTGACCGCCATCGAGACGCCGGTCAGCAGCGCGTGCGCCACGTACAGCAGCGGGGCGACGTAGAGGAACGAGTACTCGATCGGCTCGGTGACGCCGGTCACGAAACTGGTCAGCGCGACCGAGGTCATCAGGCCCATGATCTCCTTGCGCCGGTGCGGCTTCGCGCAGTGCGCGATGGCCAGCGCGGCGGCGGGCAGCGCGAACATCATGACCGGGAAGAAGCCCGAGGTGAACTGGCCGGCCGTCGGGTCGCCGGCCAGGAAGCGGTTGACGTCGCCGGTCACCACCTGGCCGTTCGGCTTGGTGTAGCTGCCGTAGGTGAAGAAGATGAAGGTGTTCAGGAACTGGTGCAGGCCGACCACCAGCAGCGCCCGGTTCGCCACGCCGAAGATGCCCGAGCCGAGCGAGCCCAGCCCGGCGAGCCAGTTGCTGAAGTGGGTCAGCCCGTTGCCGATCGGCGGCCAGAGCCAGAGGCAGAGCACCGCGAAGACGGTGCCGACGAAGGCCATCAGCATCGGCACCAGCCGGCGGCCGTTGAAGAAGCCCAGCCAGTCCACCAGCTTGGTCCGGTGGAACCGCACCCAGAACCAGGCGGTCATCAGGCCCATCACGATCCCGCCGAAGACCCCCGGGTTCTGGTAGCTCGGCGGCGTGGTCGCCGGCACCACCGGGAACTGGTGCAGGACGTTGTAGTAGACGAGGAACCCGGCCACGGCCGCGAGCGCCGTCGAGCCGTCCGCCTTCTTGGCCATGCCGATCGCGACGCCGACGCAGAAGAGCAGCGGCAGCCCGAGCGAGGAGTCCAGCAGCCCGCCGCCGGCGCCCGCGAGCACCTTGGCGACGTCCGGCCAGTCGGCGATCCGGCCGTCCGGTCCGAACATGTCCGGCTGGCCGAGGCGGTTCAGGATGCCGGCTGCCGGCAGGACCGCGACCGGCAGTTGGAGCGAGCGGCCCATCTTCTGCAGGCCGTTGTAGAAGCCCTGCCACCACTTCGTCCCAGCCCCGGCCCGGCCGGACCGCGCGGCGCTCGCCGAACTCATCCTGCCCCCTCCCGCCGCTGCGCCGGTGTGTGCGTCGGGTGGCCCGCGTTTTGGGAAGTGCGTCCTCAGTGGTGTAGACCAGTTCTTGGTGCACCGATGCGCGCCGTGGACGCGAGCCCCACTCCTCGCCATCCTGGGAGGAAGATCCACGACCCGCGCGCGGAGCTGCGCCAAACGTGGATTAACGTGGCGGAACGGATCGAACCGGGCGATGCTGGTCGCGCCGGGCGCACGAGGCGGGCGACTGAGCCCGCGTCACCCCACCCGCGCCGCCGGGTGCCCACATCGCAGGACGGCTTCGGCAAGGCAGCCGGAACGCCGAGACAGAGGGAGAAAGACCATGGCCACCAAGGCTGAGAAGATCGTCGCCGGTCTCGGCGGTATCGAGAACATCGAAGAGGTCGAGGGCTGCATCACCCGGCTGCGCACCGAGGTCGTCAACCCGGAGCTGATCGACGAGGCCGCCCTCAAGGCCGCCGGCGCGCACGGCGTGGTGAAGATGGGCACCGCGATCCAGGTCGTCATCGGCACCGACGCCGACCCGATCGCGGCCGAGATCGAAGACATGATGTGAGCCTCGTCGCGTGGGCCTCGCGCACCTGAGGCCCCGCTGCTGAGGCTCCGCCGACGGCCCGTCATCGCAGGTCCGGTACCCACCCTCGATGACGGGCCGTCGGCTGCTCGCGCGCCTGCACCGGCGGGTGTGTCCGGTATGCCGGAACCGACTACGCTCAATCCCTATGTCACGCATCGACGGCCGCACGCCCGACCAGCTCCGCCCGATCACCATCGAACGAGGCTGGAGCAAGCACGCCGAGGGCTCCGTCCTCGTCTCCTACGGCGACACCAAGGTGCTCTGCACCGCGAGTGTCACCGAAGGCGTCCCGCGCTGGCGCAAGGGCAGCGGCGAGGGCTGGGTCACCGCCGAGTACTCCATGCTGCCGCGCGCCACCAACACCCGCGGCGACCGCGAGTCGGTCCGCGGCAAGATCGGCGGGCGCACCCATGAGATCAGCCGCCTGATCGGCCGCTCGCTGCGCGCCGTGATCGACCACCGCGCGCTCGCCGAGAACACCATCGTGCTCGACTGCGACGTCCTCCAGGCCGACGGCGGCACCCGCACCGCGGCGATCACCGGCGCCTACGTCGCGCTGGTGGACGCGGTCTCCTGGGCCCGCGAGAAGAAGCTGCTGCGCGCCAAGGGCCAGCCGATCACCGGCGGCGTCAGCGCGGTCAGCGTCGGCATCATCGACGGCGTCCCGATGCTCGACCTCCAGTACGAGGAGGACGTGCGCGCCGAGACCGACATGAACATCGTCTGCACCGCGGACGGCCGCTTCGTCGAGGTCCAGGGCACCGCCGAGGGCGCGCCGTTCGACCGGGACCTGCTCAACCAGCTGCTCGACCTCGGCACGCTGGGCTGCGCCGAGCTCGACGAGATCCAGCGCAAGGTGCTGGAGGGCTGACGGCGGCTGCCGACGCCTGACGCCGGCTGACGTGCGGCACCGCGGGGCGGTGCCGCACCGGCGCTGACGGACCGTTCGACCGCGTCCTGTTCGACTGCGAGGGAACTGCTGGGCGGGTGTTGCTCGTCTTCCCCTACCCGGGCTGTACAGCCGGCCCGCCCAGCCCGTACGGTTCCCGCAACAGCCTTACCGCACCGGAGGACGCCGATGCCGCACAGCATCACTCGCCCCGCCGCGCTCGCCGCGGCCGCGCTGATCATCGTCCTCCCGCTCAGTGCCGTCAGCTGCTCGGCCGCGCAGAAGGCGATGGACTGCGGCACCACCGCGGTCCGGGTCGGCACCGACGTCAGCAAGCTGGGCGACGCGTACAGCAACTCCAACAACGACCCGGCCGCCGCCGGCAAGGCGCTCGGCAACCTGCGGACCGACCTCGACAAGCTCGGCAAGAACGCCGGCAACACGAACGTCTCGAAGGCAGTCACCGACCTGCAGCAGCAGGCCGACAAGGCGCAGCAGGCGGTCAACGCCAAGCAGGTCCCCGACCTCGGCCCGCTCGGCGACGCGGTCGGCAACCTGAGCAAGGTCTGCGCGGGCTGACGCACCGACGCGCTGACGGGGATCCGCGATACTGGGGAGCCATGAGCACCCCCCGACGCCTCGTCCTCGCCACCCGCAACCAGCACAAGGTCACCGAACTGCGCGCCATCCTCGGCGCAGCCGGCCTCGACGTCGAACTCGTCGGCGCCGACGCCTACCCCGAGATCCCCGACGTCCCCGAGACCGGCGTCACCTTCGCCGAGAACGCGCTGCTGAAGGCCCACGCCCTCGCCCGCGCCACCGGCCTGCCGGCCGTCGCCGACGACTCCGGCCTCTGCGTGGACGTGCTCGGCGGCGCCCCCGGCATCTTCTCCGCCCGCTGGGCCGGCAAGCACGGCGACGACCGCGCCAACCTGGACCTGCTGCTCGCCCAACTCGGCGACATCGCCGCCCCCCACCGCGCCGCCCACTTCGCCTGCGCCGCCGCCCTGGCCCTCCCGGACGGCACCGAACGCGTCGTCGAGGGCCGCCTGCTCGGCACCCTGCGGACGGCGCCCTCGGGCGACGGCGGCTTCGGCTACGACCCGATCCTCCAGCCCCTCGGCGAGACCCGCACCTGCGCCGAACTGACGCCGGCGGAGAAGAACGCGATCAGCCACCGCGGCCAGGCGTTCCGCGGCTTGGCGGAGGTGGCACGGGAGTTGCTGGGGTGACGGAAAGTCACCTGACGCAATGAAGGTCCGCCCGGAGGTACTTCCCGGGCGGACCTTCATTTCTTAGGCTAGTGCGGCCTGAGGGACTCGAACCCTCACGAGGTTTCCCTCACTGGCACCTAAAGCCAGGGCGGCTGCCAATTACGCCAAGGCCGCATGTTCGCTGTTCCACCATGCTACTGGGCTGCGGATCCCTTCGTCATCACGGTTCTGCCGGGCGGCGACTCGACGCTGCGTCGTGTCCGCGTTCTGTCCACACTGCGGACCTGTTGCGTTCGCAAACCTGGACATGTCAGTCTCTGACACTCCGTCTCCACACAATCCGGCAACGGTTACGTTTCGACCTGTGCGGATCTGTGCGAAAGCTCTTGACGCGGCTGATCAGAGCGGGTGTCATATGGCTCATCACGTTCGAACCTGTTTGGTTCTGATCGATTGTGAGCCGAAGGAGTCTCCGCACCATGATCGTGCGCCACCGCCGCCGTACCGCAGCTGCCGCCGCTGTCGGTCTGCTCGTCACCCTCAGCCTGACGGCCTGTTCCACCGGTCAGCAGACCACCAAGGCCGGCGGCGGCGACGTCGCCACGGTCAACGGGAAGATCTCTATCACCTACCTGCAGAAGCAGGGCGACCAGCAGTACTTCATCGGCGAGGCCGCCGGTGCGAAGGCCAAGGCCGCGCAGCTCGGCGTCAACCTGAACGTCGTCAACCTCGGCAACGACGCCAACCAGACGGTCAGCGACGTGCAGTCGGCGATCGCGCAGAAGAGCAACGGCCTGATCATCGTCGTGCCGGACCCGGCCGTCGGCCCGCAGGTCGTGCAGACCGCGAAGGACGCCAAGGTCGCGCTGCTCACCTCGGACGACCAGGTCTGCGCGACCGGTCCGTCGCCGGCCAACTGCGACAAGACCAACCTGGTGCCGCGGATCGGCTTCAGCGGCCAGCAGATGGGCCAGCAGGTCGGCCAGCGTGCCGCCGAGGAGTTCAAGAAGGCCGGCTGGAACGCCGCCGACACCCGGATCATCTCCGCCTGGCAGCAGGACGTCACGGTCTGCGGTGACCGCGTGAAGGCCGCCAAGGACGCCTTCAACAGCGCCGCCGGCGCCACCGTGCAGAACATCGACGTGGCGACCGACAACACGCCGACCGGTGCACAGGACAAGATCGCCGCGACGCTGACCGCCAACCCGAGCGTCAAGCACTGGGTCGTCTGGGGCTGCAACGACGAGAACGTGCAGGGCGGCATCACCGCGATGCAGAACGCCGGCATCACGCCGGACAACGTGATCGGCGTCGGCCTCGGCGCGTACCTGGCCTGCAAGGACTGGGGCAGTGGCAAGCCGAGCGGCATGAAGGCCGCGCTGTTCATCAACGGCAGCGACGTGGGCGCGCTCGCGGTCCAGACCATGGTGGACAAGCTCAAGAACGGCAAGGACTTCCCGCAGGAGGCCTTCGCCCCGACCAGCATGGTGGACGCCTCCAACTGGCAGTCCTCCGGCCTGCAGTGCAGCTGAGTCGGCCTGGTAGCCAGAGGAAGTAGTCAGAGGAACCGACTGTGACGACCAAGACGATGACAGCGGGGGCCGGGGTCCGTGAGCTCGGCAAGCGCTTCGGCGAGGTTCGGGCGCTCGGCGGGGTGACGCTGGACTTCCCGGCGGGGCAGGTCACTGCCCTGATGGGGGAGAACGGGGCCGGCAAGTCCACCCTGTTGAAGATCCTCACCGGTGACCACCAGCCCACCGAGGGCGGGGTCCTGCTGGACGGCGCCGAGGTGGCGCTGCACTCGCCCGCCCGGGCCCGGGCCATGGGCATCCGGATCATTCCGCAGGAACCGGAGATCATCCCGCACGTCTCGGTCGCCGAGAACGTCTACGCCGGCGCGCTGCCCCGGGCGGCGGGGCGCCGGCTGGACCGGGCGGAGCTGCGTCGGCGGATCACCGCCGACCTGGACCGGCTGGGCTTCTCCCGGGTGCTCGACCCGGACCTGCTCGGCTCCGAACTGACGCCCGCTCAGCGTCAGTTGGTGGAGATCCTGCGGGCGCTGACCGGCGAGGCGAAGGTGATCGCCTTCGACGAGCCGACCTCCTCGCTCTCCGAACAGGAGGTGGACGCGCTCTTCGCGCTGATCCGCCGGCTGCGCGACCAGGGCGTGGCGGTCATCTACGTCTCGCACCGGATGAAGGAGATCTTCCAGCTCGCCGACCGGATCGCGGTGCTGCGCGACGGCACGCTGGCCGGCGTGCTGGACGCCGCGACGGCGAGCGAGGGCGAGCTGGTGCGGATGATGGTCGGCCGCGACCTGTCGGCGATGTTCGTCCGTCAGAACGTGGCGACCGACCGGGTGGTGCTGGACATCCAGGGGGTGACCACCGACGACGTCACCGACGTCAGCCTGCAGATCCGGGCCGGCGAGGTGGTCGGCCTGGCCGGCCTGATCGGGGCCGGCCGCTCCGAGCTGGCGCTCGCGCTGGCCGGTGACCTGCCGATCCGCAGCGGGCAGGTGCTGCTCGAAGGCAAGCAGCTGCGCTCGGGCCGTCCGGGCGAGGTGATCCGGGCCGGGCTCGGTCTGGCCCCCGAGGAGCGCAAGGCACAGGCGCTCTTCCTGCACCGGTCGATCCGGGACAACACGACGCTGGTCGTGCTGGAGCGGCTGCGGCGCTGGCGGTTCGTCCGGAGCTCGGCCGAGAAGCAGCTGGCGCAGGAGTTCTCGGACCGGCTGCGGGTGCGCACCCCGTCGATCGAGCACGAGGTCCGCAAGCTCTCCGGCGGCAACCAGCAGAAGGTGGTGCTCGCCCGCTGGCTGGCCCGCAAGCCGAAGGTGCTGATCCTGGACGAGCCGACCCGCGGCATCGACATCGGTGCCAAGGCCGAGATCTACCAGATCATCGCCGACCTGGCGAAGGAGGGGGTCGCGCTGCTGGTGATCTCCTCCGAGCTGCCCGAGGTGCTCGGGCTGGCGGACCGGGTGGTGGTGATGCAGAACGGCCGGATCACCGGGGAGCTGGACCGCGCCGAGGCCAACGAGGAGCGGATCCTGTCGCTCGCGATGGCCGATGACCTGGCGACAACTGAGCCGGCGGCAAACGATCTGGCGGCAACCGACCCGGGGTCGGCTGGCGCGCGTAACGAAGGAAGGACCGCATGAGCACCACGACCGTTTCCGACAAGGCCGCCCCCGGGAGCGTGCCGCCGGCCAACGGCGGCGGCAAGTCCGGCGTCGGCGCCCTGCTGGCCAGGGTCGGCGGGCAGAACCTGAGCCTGATCGCCGCGCTGGTCGTGCTGCTGGCGCTCTTCGGTTCGCTGAACGACAACTACCTGAGCTGGAACAACATCCAGGTGATCGCCGAGGCGGTGACCATCAGCGGCCTGCTGGCCGTGGTGCAGACCGTGGTGATCATCTGCGGCGGCCTGGACATCTCGGTCGGCTCGCAGGCCGGTCTGGCCTCGGTGGTCAGCGCGATGGTCTTCACCTCGACCGGCAGCAACTCGCTGCTCGGCATGCTGGCCTCGGTCGGCGTCGGCGTGCTGATCGGTGTGCTGAACGGCGTGATCATCGTCTACGGCCGGGTGAACGCGACGATCGCGACGCTGGCCGGCCTGGCCGCGTACAAGGGCGTCGCCCAGCTGATCTCGAACGGTGCCGCGCAGGGCTACGTGCTCAACGACAGCGTCTTCATCTTCCTCAGCCGCGGCAAGATCGCCGGCCTGCCGGTGATGGTGTGGATCCTGATCGTCGTCGCGCTGGCCGTGCACGTGATGCTCAAGTACACCGACATCGGTCGCAACATCTACGCGATCGGCGGCAACGACACCGCCGCCCGACTTGCCGGTATCAACATCAACAAGTACCTGATCGCGGCCTACGGCCTGTGCGGCGTGGTCGCGGCCGTGGCGGGCATCCTGCTGACCGCGCGGACCGGCTCCGGCCAGCCGGTCTCCGGCAGTGAGGGCCTGGAGCTGCAGTCGATCACCGCGGCGGCGCTCGGTGGTTGCGCGCTCAAGGGCGGCAAGGGCGGTATCGGCGGCACGCTGCTGGCCGTCGCGCTGCTCGGTGCACTCGAGAACGGGTTGACGGTCCAGGGGATCAACTCGTTCTGGCAGAACGTGGCGCAGGGTTCGCTGCTGGTGGTCGCTGTGGTGATCCAGCAGCGCCGCAGCGGCGAGCGGGCAGTGGGGTTGCCCGGCTGACGATCCTGCGTCGCGGTGGGAAGGCGGCCTCGGCTCCTGTGTGGGGGAGCCGGGGCCGCCGCCGTCTTTCCGCGGGTCACCAGCGGAGCGTCAGGCGCCGACCTTGAGGTCGCGCAGCAGCTTGGCGACGTGGCCGGTGGCCTTGACGTTGTACAGTGCGCGCTCGACCTTGCCCTGTTCGTCCACGATGACGGTGGAGCGGATCACGCCGACGTAGGTCTTGCCGTAGTTCATCTTCTCGCCGTACGCGCCGTAGGCCTCCAGCACGCTCTTCTCCTCGTCGGAGAGCAGCGTGACCTTGAGGTGCTCGGTCTCGCGGAACTTGCCGAGCTTCTCCGGCTTGTCGGGGGAGATGCCGATCACGTCGTACCCGGCACCCGCGAAGACCGCCAGGTTGTCGGTGAAGTCGCAGGCCTGGGTGGTGCAGCCGGGGGTCAGCGCGGCCGGGTAGAAGTAGACGATCACCTTGCGGCCGAGGTGGTCCGCGAGGGACACCTGCTTGCCGTCGGCGTCGGGCAGGGAGAAGGCGGGGGCGGTGTCGCCCGCCTGGAGGCGCTCGCTCACGATCAGGTCGCTCCTGGTGCTGGACTTGGTGGTCGTGCTGTCAGCAAACCTACCCCTGATGGTGGGTGGGACTGCGCGGCCCGGCGGCGGAGCTGACAGACTGAGACGGAGCAGACGACCGTGACGCGAGGCGAGTGAGGTGGCCCGGGTGGGCAAGGGGAAGACGAAGGACGCGGCCCGAGACGACGCGGGGCGCACGACCGCCGAGATCGAGGCGAACATCGAGCGCACCCGGACCCAGCTGGCCGCGACCCTGGACGAGCTGGCCATGCGGGTGCACCCCACCACGGTGGCGGCGCAGGTCCGGGCGAAGGCGCAGGCGACGGTCGAGCAGCGGATCGCCCGGGTGTACGTCGGTGCGAACCGTGGCGTCGAGCAGCTGAAGGCCCAGTTCACCGACGAGAAGGGCAACCCGCGCAAGGAGCGGATCGTGCCGGTCGCGCTGGTCGGCGTCGGCGTGCTGCTGCTGGTGGCCTCGGCCCGCAAGCGCAAGGAGAAGTGACGCGGTCCGGACGGCCGCGGCACCGGACCGCGCCAGCGGGCGGGCCAGCGCCGCGGCACCGACCCGCGCCAGGTACGGTCTGGGCGTGAGCGTGAACGACGAAGCGAGCAAGGACTCCGGGCACTCCGGCCACCCCGAGCACGGCCGGCACGACCGGCTCGGCGAGAAGCTGCCGATCCGGATGCTGCACGACCGGGTGCTGGTGAAGACCGAGGGCAGCGAGGGCGAGCGCCGCTCGACCGGCGGAATCCTGATTCCGGCGACGGCCGAGCTCTCCAAGCGGTGCACCTGGGCCGAGGCGGTCGCCGTCGGGCAGAGCGTGCGCGCGGTGGAGCCGGGCGACCGGGTGCTGTACGACCCGGAGGACAAGCTGGAGGTCGAGGTGCGCGGCGCCACCTACGTGCTGCTGCGCGAGCGCGACCTGCACGCGGTGGCGGCCGAGCGGCTGAAGGACTCGGAGGGGTCCACCGGGCTGTACCTGTGATCCCGCAGGCTTGCTGAGGGCCCGTCCGGGTGCACCGGACGGGCCCTCAGCTGTCGGGGCATCAGCGGCAGTGTGCCGACGTCGGGGTGCGGACGTCGGATGGGACGACTTTGCGCGGGGGAGCCACGCGTTCGGGTGAGTAGCGGTGGCCGCTGCGGCGTGGCGGGCGCACGGTGTGGAGCGGGGCACTTAAGGCCCCATCCACTCGGGGATTCCACTGCGTCAAGGAGAACCAACCCCATGCGTGCCATTTGGACGGCTGCCGCGTTGAGCGCGGCGATGAGCCTCACCTCGGTCACCGCGGCGACCGCGGCCGTCCCGCTCCGCGACCCGGACGCGCCTCGCGTGCTGTCGCTGCCGGTGGCGGCCTCGGACCGGGCGGACCTGCCGGACCTGCCCGGGCTCTCCGGCCTCTCCGGTCTGTCCGGTCTCTCCGGGCCGTTCGCGACGCTGAGCGGCCTTCCGGCGACGGTCTCCGCGCCGTCCGCCGGTCTGCCGTCGCTGCCCTCGCTCCCCACTTCGCTGCCGACGTCCCTGCCGGCCTCGCTGCCGACGCCCGCGCTGCCGGCGCTGCCCGACGTGTCCGGGCTGACCGGTGGGCTGACCGGTCTGGTGAGCAGCCTGCTGGCGACCCTCCAGGGCCTGCTGGCCAGTCTCGGCCTGCCGGTCACGCTGCCCAGCCTGCCGACCTCGCTGCCGACCTCAGTGCCCACGGCCGCCCCGGACGACAGCACCGCCACCGACCGGGGCGCCAAGCCGGCCACCCGGTCGGTGTCGCCGGACACCGTGGCCCAGCTCCAGCGCGCGGCCGACCAGCTGAACGCGGCGATCGCGGCTGCAAAAGCGAAGCAGTGAACGACCCGGCCGAAGCAGTGAACGGCCGGTAGCACTCGGTCAGAAAATCCGCTGCGGGCCGACCGCCCGCGCGGGTAGCGTGGAGTGAGACAACCTCATAGCCGATCAGCCCCGACCGCGCCCGGACCCCCCGGGTCCGCCGGTCGGGGCTCGTCGGCGCGCTCGGCGCGCGTGCGGGAATCCTGCACGCCCTGCTTCCGGTCACCGTCAGCTGGTCATAAATGTCGATAAGGAGATAATCGATGAAGCACTCGGCCGGGCTCTACCTGGCCATCACGCGCGGCGCGTTCCGCCGCTACTCGACCTACCGCGCGGCCACCCTCTCCGGTGCCTTCACCAACAGCGTCTTCGGCGCCATCCTGGCCGCCACCTTCCTGGCCCTGTGGCGGGCCCGGCCCGGGCTCGGCGGCTACGACACCCGCCAGGCGGTCACCTACATCTGGGTCAGCCAGGCGCTGCTGGTCGTCGTCGCATCCTGGGGCGGCGGCTTCCAGGACGAGGTGCAGGCGCGCTTCCGCACCGGCGACATCGCCGTCGATCTCTACCGCCCGGTGGACTTCCAGGGCTGGTGGCTGGCCACCGACCTGGGCCGCGCGGGCTTCCAGCTGATCACCCGCGGCGGCGTGCCGCTGGCCGTCGGCGTGCTGCTGTTCGGGGCGCGGCTGCCGCACAGCCCGGCCACCTGGCCGTTCTTCCTGGTCTCGGTGCTGCTCGCGGTGGTGGTCAGCTTCGGGCTGCGGTTCCTGGTCTCGCTCACCGGCTTCTGGCTGCACGACTCGGACGGGGTGCGGGCGCTGGCGGTCGTCGTCTCGATGTTCCTCTCCGGGATGCTGCTGCCGCTCACGCTCTTCCCGTCCTGGCTCGGCACGGCGGCCCGGGCGCTGCCGTGGGCGGCGATGGTGCAGCTGCCGTGCGACGTCTTCCTGGAGCGCCACCCGGGCCGCGGTGTGCTCGACGAGCTCGGGTTCCAACTGCTCTGGGCGGTGCTGCTGTTCGGCGCCGGGCGGATCGGGCTGCGGCTCGCCACCCGGAAGGTGGTGGTCCAGGGTGGCTGAGTCGTCCCTGAACCTCGCGGCGGTGAGCCTGCCGGGCCGGCTCCGGTGGGCGGTGACGTCCTGGCGGCTGTCGGCCGCGATGTGGATGCGCGCCGCGTTCGCCTACCGGGTCTCCTTCGTCCTGATGTCCGTGGCCAGCCTGCTGATCACCGGACTCGACTTCGTCGTCCTGCTGCTGATGTTCCACCAGGCACGCCGGATCGGCGGCTGGAGCCTGCCCGAGGTCGGTCTGCTGTACGGCACCTCGGGGCTCTCGATCGGCCTGGCCGACTTCCTGGTCGGCAGCGTGGACTCGCTCGGCGACCGGATCCGGGCCGGCACGCTGGACGTGCTGCTGATCCGCCCGGCGCCGACGCTGTCCATGGTCTGCGCCGAGCGCTTCTCGCTGCGCCGGCTCGGGCGCCCGGCGCAGGCGCTCGCGGTGCTGGTCTGGTCGCTGCACGCGCTGCCGGTGCGGTGGAGCTGGGGCAAGGCGCTGCTGCTCGGCTCGATGCCGGTGTGCGGCGCGGTGATCTTCGCCGCGCTCTTCGTCGGGGGCTCGACGCTCCAGTTCTGGTGGGGCGAGGCGAAGGAGGTGCAGAACTCCTTCACGTACGGCGGCGCGACGCTGCTGCAGTACCCGCCGAGCATCTTCGCCAAGGACCTGCTGCTCGGGGCGACCTTCGGGATCCCGCTCGCCTTCGTCAACTGGCTGCCCGCGCTGCACGTCCTCGGCCGGCCCGACCCGCTCGGGTTGCCGGCCGCGTTCCAGTACGCCGGGCCGGTCGCGGCGGCCCTGTCCGTGCTGGCCGCCGGGCTGGCCTGGCGGGCGGGGCTGCGGGCCTACCGCGGCACCGGCAGCTGATCGACCATCGGAATCGGAAGGCCCACAGAATCGGAAGGGGCAGGGACATGGCACTGATCGAACTCGACGAGGTGTCGCGGACCTTCGTGATCCGCACGAAGACGGGCCGGCTGCGCCGGGAGCGGCGCGAGGTGCGCGCCGTGGACCGGCTGAGCTTCACCATCGACGCGGGGGAGTGCGTCGGCTACATCGGCCCGAACGGCGCGGGCAAGTCCACCACGATCAAGATGCTCACCGGGATCCTGGTGCCGAGCAGCGGCCGGCTGCGGGTCGCCGGAGTGGACCCGGCACGGGAGCGGGTCGCGCTGGCCCGGCGGATCGGCGTGGTCTTCGGGCAGCGCACCACGCTCTGGTGGGACCTCCCGCTGCGCGACTCCTACGAGCTGGCCCGCCGGCTCTACCGGGTCCCGCCGGCCAGGTTCGCGGTCAACTTCGAGCGCTGCGTCGAGCTGCTGGAGCTCGGCCCGCTGCTCGACACACCGGTGCGCCAGCTCTCGCTCGGCCAGCGGATGCGCGGCGACCTGGCCGCGGCGCTGCTGCACGACCCGCAGGTGCTCTACCTGGACGAGCCGACCATCGGCCTGGACGTGCTCAGCAAGAACCGGGTGCGGGAGTTCCTGCGCGAGGTGAACGCCTCCGGCACCACCGTGCTGCTGACCACACATGACCTGACCGACATCGAGCAGCTGTGCGGGCGGGTGATGGTGATCGACCACGGCCGGGTCGTCTACGACGGCGGCCTGCCGGAGCTGCACGCGGCGGGCGAGAGCGAGCGCACGCTGGTGGTGGACCTGGTGCGGGCCGAGGCGCCGATCGAGGTGCCGGGCGCGCGGGTGGTCAGGGTGGAGGGCGCCCGGCAGTGGCTGGCGTTCCCGGCCGAGCGCAGCGCGGCGCCGATCGTGGCCGCGGTCGCCGAGCGGTACCCGCTGCAGGACCTCTCGGTGCGCGAACCGGTGATCGAGGACGTGATCGCCCGGATGTACGCGGGGGCGACGGTCAGCCAGTAGGCGATGTCCTGCCGGGCGCCGGACCAGCCGGGTGTCGGGCCGGCCGGATACCAGGGGAAAACCGGGGGCGGGCGGCGCCGTAAATGAGATCAGATCAGTAACACTGGTCCAGTGGAGAGCGAGCACACGGCCGCGCCGACCGCCCCCGGGGTCCGGTTCACCGCCGCAGACGAGCAGAAACGCCGCGGTGTGCGGCGGATGAAGACGATCGCGACCGGCCTGCTGGCCTTCGCGACCCTGGTCTACGCGCTGGCCACCTGGGCCGGCTCGGCCGGCTGGGGCAGCTGGACGGGCTACGTCTCGGCGGCCGCCGAGGCCGGCATGGTCGGCGCGCTCGCCGACTGGTTCGCCGTCACCGCGCTGTTCCGCCGGCCGTTCGGCCTGCCGATCCCGCACACCGCGATCATCCCGACGAAGAAGGACGCGTTCGGCCGCTCGCTCGGCGACTTCGTCGGTGAGAACTTCCTCTCCGCGCACGTGGTGCGCAGCCGGCTGGCCGCGCTCGGCATCGCCCGCCGGCTCGGCGAGTGGCTGGCCGCCCCCGGCAACGCCGAGCGGGTCACCAGCGAGGCGGCCGCCGCGCTGCGCGGGGTGCTCGCGGTGCTGCGGGACGAGGACGTGCAGGCGGTGGTCGCCGAGGCGGTCACCCGGCGGGCGGCCCAGGTGCAGGTCGCCGAGCCGATCGGCCGGTTGCTCGGCAAGGTGGTCGCTGACGGCGGCCACCACGGCGTCGTCGACCTGGTCACCGTGCGCGCGCACGACTGGCTGGAGCAGCACCACGGCGACGTGGTCGACAAGGTCGCCATAAAGTCGCCCGGCTGGACGCCGAAGTTCATCGACCACCAGGTCGGCGAGCGGGTCTACAAGGAGCTGATGCGCTTCGTCACCGCGATCCGCGACGACCCGCACCACCCGGCCCGCGGCGCGGTGGACACCTTCCTCGCCGACTTCGCGGTCGAGCTGCAGACCGACCCGGCCACCAAGGAGCGGGTCGAGCGGGCGAAGGCCGACCTGCTGGCCCGCGGCGAGGTGCAGGACCTGATCGCCTCCTCCTGGGGCGCGGTGCGCACGCTGGTGCTCGGCGCCGCCGAGGACGAGCAGAGCGAGCTGCGCCGCCGGATCCGCGACGGGCTGCGCTCGTTCGGCGCCCGGCTGGCCACCGACGAGCGCCTGCAGGCGAAGACCGACCGCTGGCTGCAGGACGCCGCGCAGTACGTGGTGGAGACGTACCGGACCGAGATCACCTCGCTGATCTCGGACACGGTGGCGGGCTGGGACGCCGACGACGCCTCGCGCAAGATCGAGGCCAACGTCGGCCGCGACCTGCAGTTCATCCGGATCAACGGCACGGTCGTCGGCGCGCTGGCCGGCCTGCTGATCCACACGGTCTCGACCGCGCTCGGCAGCTGACCAAGGCTGACCAGGGCTGACCGGGGCTGTGCGGCGGCTCACTGCGGCTGGCTGCGGCCGACCGCGGCGCTCGTGCCATGATGCGAAGTCTGTCTAGCCGGACGTACAAGGAGAAGAAGATGTCGCGCGGGATCGAGGCGTTCATCGCCGGTCTGCCGAAGGCCGAACTGCACGTGCACCACGTCGGGTCCGCCTCACCGCGGGTGGTGGCCGCACTCGCCGCCCGGTACGAGGGGCAGTCCGCGGTGCCGGCCGACCCGGCCGCGCTCGCCGAGTACTTCACGTTCACCGACTTCGCGCACTTCATCCAGGTGTACCTCTCGGTGGTGGACCTGGTCCGCGACGCCGAGGACGTCCGGGCGCTGACCTACGGCGTCGCCGAGGACATGGCCCGCCAGCAGATCCGCTACGCCGAGCTGACCGTCACGCCGTACAGCTCGGTGCGCCGCGGGATCCCGGACGTCGCGTTCATGGAGGCGATCGAGGACGCCCGCAAGTGCGCCGAGCGGGACTTCGGCGTCGTGCTGCGCTGGTGCTTCGACATCCCCGGCGAGGCCGGTCTGGTGTCCGCCGAGGAGACCGCCCGGCTCGCGCTGGAGGTCGGCGCCGACGGCCTGGTCAGCTTCGGCCTCGGCGGCCCGGAGATCGGCGTGCCGCGCCCGCAGTTCAAGCCGTACTTCGACCGGGCCCGGGCGGCCGGCCTGCACAGCGTCCCGCACGCGGGCGAGTCGACCGGCCCGCAGACGGTCTGGGACGCGATCCGCGACCTGGGCGCCGAGCGGATCGGGCACGGCACGCAGTCGTACCTGGACCCGGCGCTGATGGACTACCTCGGCGAGCACCGGATCCCGCTGGAGGTCTGCCCGACCTCGAACCTGGCCACCCGGGTGGTCGAGCGGCTGGAGGAGCACCCGATCAAGCGCTTCGCCGACGCCGGTCTGCTGGTCACGGTGAACAGCGACGACCCGCCGATGTTCGGCACCGACCTGAACACCGAGTACAAGGTCGCCGCCGAGCTGCTCGGGCTGGACGAGGCGGGCATCGCCGGCCTGGCCAGGAACGCGGTCGAGGCCTCGTTCCTGGACCAGGCCGGCAAGGCCCGGATCAACGGCGAGATCGACGCCTACCTGGCCGGCTGGTTGCGCGGCTGAGTCCTCGGCGCGGGCTGGGCCGGCTGGGCCGGCTGCACCGGGGCGGCGTCCCGGTGCAGCCAGGCCCGCTCGGCCGCGCTCCAGACGCCGGTGGTGAGCAGGTAGAGCGCGGCGGCGAGCGGGACCAGCGCCGCGAACAGCACCGTGCCGAACGACAGGTACGGCATCAGCGCGCCGCCCGGCTGCTGCTGCGGCGCGGCCGCCATCGCCGCCCGGGTCCGGCGGAACGTCAGGTGTCCGACCCCGGCCAGCGCCGCGTACAGCGCGCCGAAGACGGCGAGCTGGGCCGGGCCGTGCGCGCCGCCGACGTGGAGGCCGAGCGGGACCCCGAACAGCGTGTGGTGCAGCAGGTCGTTCGGCCGGCCCTGCACGGTCGGCAGGGTGAAGAGCCGGTACATGATCGAGAAGAACGGCAGCTGCACCAGCATCGGCAGGCAGCCGGCGAAGGGTGAGGCCTGCTCGGCCTTGTAGAGCTCGGCCATGGCCGCCTGGAGCTGCTCCGGGCGGCCCTTGTGCTTGCGCTGCAGCTCGGCGATCTGCGGGGCGAGCCGGGCGCGGCTCTTCTCTCCGCGGGCGCTGGCCCGGGCCAGCGGGTGCAGGGCCAGGCGCACGCAGATCGTGAAGAGCACGATCGCCGCGGCGGCCGGGACGAACTGGGTGAAGGCGGCGACGGCGCCGTGCGCGAGGCCGACGGCGGGGTCGAAGATCGAGAAGATGGACATGCGGGGTGAGCCCTCCGGCGTCTACGGGAATGTGAGACGGCGGACGGCCGCGTAAAGCGGTGCAGGGGTTGGTTACGCGGCCGCCAGGGCCGCGCCCGGCGCCCTGGGCCGGCGGCGCCCCCGGGCGTCCGGATCACGCTGCGGCAGGAACGCGGTGCGGAAGGCGCGCCGGCGCAGCGTCCCGTCCCGTACGGCCTGCGGGGCCCGTGCGCCGAGCAGCCGGGCGAGCACGAAGGTCCCGGTGGCCACCCCGGCCAGCAGCACGAGGGTGGCGGCCGCGGCGAGCGCGGTCAGGCTGGGAGCGTCGGCAGCGAGCAGCTGGCCGGTCACCAACTGGAGCAGGCCGAGCAGCAGTGCGAACGGATGCACGGGCGGGCCTCCTCGGGGAACGTTCTGTCGATCGTACGACGCCCCGGGTCTTTTTCGGCATGGCGCTCGGCGTAGCACAGCGTGTCCTGCATGGCTACCATTGAGGTATGAAGACGATTACTCAGCGCGAGTTCCGCAACAGCTCCGCTGCGGTGATGGACGCAGTCGAGGCGGGCGAGACCTTTCACATCACGCGCAACGGGGTAGAGGTTGCCGAGCTGCGGCCGCTGGCGCGACGCCGGCGCCTGAGCGCCGAGGAACTGGTGGCCCTGCACGCCCGACTGCCGCGGGTGGACTATGCGGAGATGCGACGGGAAGCCGACGAGTTCTTCGGGTCCGAGGACCGGATCGGTGACGACGACCCGTTCGAGCGCCGCCGTGGCTGAGCGCCGCGACTCAGGCGTGCTGGACACCTGCACGTACATCGATCTGGACCTGCTCGACCCGGCGAGCCTGCCGCGCTACCCGGAGCTGACCGCGATCAGCCTGGCGGAGCTGCAGCAGGGTGTGGCCATGGCCAAGAACCCGGTTGCTCGGGCCGGGCGACTGGAGAAGCTCGGCGCGGCCGTCGCCGGCTTCGATCCGCTGCCGTTCGATGGCGCGGCCGCGGCCCGGTACGGGACGCTGGTCTCCCTGACCATCGCGGCGGGGCGCGATCCGCGACCCCGCCGGATGGATCTGATGATCGCTGCCACCGCGTCGGCGCATGGGCTGCCGCTCTTCACCCGCAATGCCGCCGACTTCCGCGGGCTGGCGGCGGCGGTCGAGATCATCGCGATCTGAGCGACCGTCATCCAAGCGAGACCGCCTTTCCCGTGGCGGCCGAGTGGCGGGCGGCTTCCAGGACGGTCAGGGTGGCGACGGCGTCCTCGGGGGTGACCGGGGGCGGGGTGCCGGTGGTGAGGGCGTGGGCGAGGGCGGCGTAGAAGGCGGGGTAGTCGCCGGGGTCGGTGGGGATGGGGGCGGCGTCCTCGTCGGTGCCCAGGGTGCCGCTCTGGGAGAGCGACTCGACGCCCCAGGGCAGGCCGTCGTCGGGGCGGCGGCCGGCGCGCAGGTCGGCCTCCTGCGGGTCCATGCCGTACTTGACGTAGCCGGCCCGGTCGCCGAGGACGCGCAGCCGGGGGCCGGCGAGCGGTGCGATCGCGCTGGTCCAGAGGTGGGAGCGGGTGCCGTCGGCGTGGGTGAGGGCGAGGAACGCGTCGTCGTCGACGACCGCGCCGTCGCGGCGGGTGTCGATCTCGGCGTAGACGGTGAGGGCCGGGCCGAAGAGCGTGAGCGCCTGATCGACCAGGTGGCTGCCCAGGTCGTACAGCGTGCCGCCGGCCTCGGCGGGGTCGGCCAGCTCGCGCCAGCCGGCCTTCGGCTTGGGCCGGAACCGCTCGAAGCGGGACTCGAAGCGGTGCACCCGGCCGAGCGCGCCGCTGTCGATCAGCCGACGGGCCGTCAGGAAGTCGTTGTCCCAGCGGCGGTTCTGGAAGACGGTGAGCAGGCAGGAGCGGGCCTCGGCCAGGCCGCAGAGCGCCGCGGCCTCGGCGGCGGTGGCGGCCAGCGGCTTGTCCACCACGGTGGCCAGGCCCGCGGTCAGCGCGGCCCGGGCGAGCGGGACGTGCGTGCGGTTCGGCGAGGCGATCACGACCAGGTCGTACGCGTCGGCCTCGGCGAAGACCTGCTCGGGGGTGTCCAGCGCGCGGGCCGCCGGGTGCTCCTCGGCCAGTTGGGCGCGCCGCTCGGGGTTGGCGGTGACCACCGCGTCCAGCCGCAGGCCGGGGGTGGTGGCGATCAGCGGGGCGTGGAAGGCGGCGCCGGCCAGGCCGTAGCCGATCAGCGCGACGCGGTAAGGGGCGGGGGAGGCGGCGGTCATGCCGTCCACTCCATCACGGAATCCGGCGGTCCGGTAAGAGAGACGCGCTGCCCGGCCGGGGCGGACGGCGATTAGGCTGGGGCCCGTTGGGGCAGCCAGAGGCGCTCCGGCCGGCCGCCGATGTCCGGTTCGGTGCATTCATCCGTTCAGAACCATCGCAAGACTTCGGGAGACACGTACGTGGCAGAGCGCAAGCCCATCGAGTCCTGGCTGACCGACATGGACGGGGTCCTCATCCACGAGGGCACGCCGATCCCCGGTGCCGACGAGTTCATCCGCCGCCTCCGCGAGTCCGGCAAGCCGTTCCTGGTCCTCACCAACAACTCCATCTACACCCCGCGCGACCTCGCCGCCCGGCTCTCCGGCATGGGTCTGGAGGTCCCCGAGGAGTGCATCTGGACCTCGGCGCTGGCCACCGCGAAGTTCCTCGCCGGGCAGCGCCCGGGCGGCACCGCGTACGTGATCGGCGAGGCGGGCCTGACCACCGCGCTCTACCAGGTCGGCTACGTGCTGACGGACAGTAACCCGGACTACGTGGTGCTCGGCGAGACCCGCACCTACAGCTTCGAGGCGCTGACCAAGGCGATCCGGCTGATCAACAACGGTGCCCGGTTCATCTGCACGAACCCGGACGAGACCGGGCCCTCGCCCGAGGGCGTGCTGCCGGCCACCGGCTCGGTCGCGGCGCTGATCACCAAGGCGACCGGCGTGGAACCGTACTTCGTCGGCAAGCCGAACCCGCTGATGATGCGTGAGGCGCTGAACACCGCCGGGGCGCACTCGGAGAGCGCCGTGATGATCGGCGACCGGATGGACACCGACATGGTGGCCGGCATGGAAGCCGGGATGGAGACCATCCTGGTGCTCACCGGGCTGACCGCGGCCGAGGAGATCGACCGGTTCCCGTACCGGCCGACCCGGGTGGTCGCCTCGATCGCGGATCTGATCGAGCTGGTCTGAACCCGTCGCAGGTGAGGTGCGGAGGTTGTCGGTCCCGGTGTGTAGCGTGCGGCAGGTAAGAAACCGGGCTGTTGGAAGGTTTGACGTGGTGTCCGAGGTCGCAGAGTTGTCCACCGAGAGCACACCGGATGCGGTGGAGTCGGAGTTCGTGCTGCCGGAGTCCTGGCGCGAGGTGCTCGCCGGGGAGGTGGCGCAGCCGTACTTCGAGAAGCTGTCCGCCTTCGTCGAGGCCGAGCGGGCCGAGCACCAGGTCTTCCCGCCGCGCGGGCAGGTCTTCTCCGCGCTGGCGGCGACCGGGTACCGGGACGTGCGCGTGCTGGTGCTCGGTCAGGACCCCTACCACGACGACGGCCAGGCGCACGGGATGAGCTTCTCGGTGCTGCCCGGGACCAAGACCCCGCCCTCGCTGCGCAACATCTTCAAGGAGCTGGGCACCGACCTCGGCGTGCCCACGCCGGACAACGGCTACCTGATGCCGTGGGCGGAGCAGGGCGTGCTGCTGCTCAACGCGGTGCTCACGGTGCGTGCGCACGAGGCCAACTCGCACAAGGCCAAGGGCTGGGAGAAGTTCACCGATGCGGTGATCCGGGCGGTCAGCGACCGGGCCGAGCCGTGCGTCTTCGTGCTCTGGGGCAACTACGCGAAGAAGAAGCTGCCGCTGATCGACACCACCCGGCACGCCGTGGTGCAGGGGGCGCACCCCTCGCCGCTGTCGGCCAGGCTGTTCCTGGGCAGCAAGCCGTTCTCGCAGATCAACGAGGCGCTGGCCGGCTTCGGTGGCGAGCCGGTGGACTGGGCGATCCCGAACCTGGCGAAGTAGCCCCCAGGCAGCCGCCGTCGGCCGGCAGGGCGGGCCGCGCGGACGTCCGGCTCGCGCTCCTGTGCGAAGCTGGGCCCGACCGTATGGCGGGTGGAAGGGCCTTCTGGTGCGTCGGATGGCGGGCAACGGAGTCATGCTGGGTGTCGCGACCGTGGCGGGCGCCCTGCTGCTGACACTCGTGGTGGCTGCCGGCTGCGGCGGACCGGCCGCGGTCGGGCAGCAGGCTCCGGACCGGGCCCCGACCGCTGCGCAGCCCGTCAACGCGTCGGACGTCGCGGCGAGTTCGCCGTTCTACGTCTCCGGGCAGAGCGCGGCGGCCCGGCAGCTCGCGCAGGCGGTCGGCGGCGGCCGTACGGCGGACGCCGCGCGGCTGCGCCGGATCGCCGAGCAGCCGAGCGCCCAGTGGCTGACCGGCGGCGACGCGCAGGCGGTCGCCGAGCAGACCACGCGGCAGGCGGCCGCGGCCGGGCGGACCGCGCTGCTGGTCGCCTACGACATACCGCACCGCGACTGCGGCAGCTTCTCGTCGGGCGGCGCCGCCGACGCGGCCGCCTACCGCTCCTGGATCGACGGGCTCGGCGCCGGGATCGCGGACCGCCCGGCCTGGGTCGTGCTGGAGCCGGACGCCGTCGCGCACGCCGTGGAGGGCTGCGGCGTGCAGGGCGCCGCCGTGACCGAGCGGTTCGGCCTGCTCGCCTACGCCATCACGGAGTTGAAGAAGCATCCGAACGTCCGGGTCTACCTGGACGCGGGCAACGCCGGCTGGCTGAAGGACGCGAGCGGACTGATCGTCGCGCTCCGCCTGGCCGGTGTCGCGGCGGCCGACGGGTTCGCCGTCAACGTCTCCAACTTCTTCACCACCGCCGACAGTTCGCGCTACGGCTCGGAGCTCTCGGCGGCCCTGGGCGGCAAGCACTTCGTGATCGACACCAGCCGCAACGGCAACGGCCCGCTCGCCGACGACGCCTGGTGCAACCCGAAGGGGCGGGCACTCGGCGCGGCGCCGACCACCCGGACGGACGACCCGCTGGACGACGCGTACCTGTGGGTGAAGGATCCGGGCGAGTCGGACGGCGACTGCGGGCGCGGTGAACCGGCGGCGGGCACGTTCTGGCTGCCGTACGCGCTGGGCCTGGCGGGCGCGGCGCGCTAGGGCCTGTCGTCGGACAGGCGTGGCGGCGGCGCCCATGGGGTGCGCGTGCGGCACGGTGTCCGGGCACATGTCCGGCCCGGTCGGCCCGGCGTACGGTGGGAGCCCCCCTGAGCCCCCGAGCCGGAAGGCGGCAGTGCCGATGCAGGAGTTCCAGGTGTCCGTCCCCGGTGGCGAGTTGGCGGTGCTCCGCTGGCCCGCCGCCGACCCGCAGGCGCCGACCGTGCTCGCGGTGCACGGGGTCACGGCGAACGCGCTGGCCTGGGGTGCGGTCGCGCAGGAGCTGGCCGGGCGGGTCACGCTGGTGGCGCCGGACCTGCGCGGGCGCGCGGGGAGTGCGGCGCTGCCCGGCCCGTACGGCTTCGGGCAGCACGCGCAGGACGTCGCGGTGCTGCTGGAGTCGCTCGGACTCGCCGGTCCGGTGCTGGTCGCGGGCCACTCGATGGGCGCCTGGGTGACGGCGCTGCTGGCCGTCCGCTACCCGCAACTGGTCAGCCGGGTCCTGCTGGTGGACGGTGCGGTCAGCTTCCCGCTGCCCGAGGGCGTGGCGCCGGGCGACGCGCTCGCGGCGGTGCTCGGCCCGGCGCTGGCCCGGCTGTCGATGACCTTCCCCGACAAGGCCGCCTACCGGGCGTTCTGGGCCGCCCATCCGGCCTGGCCGGGCCTGCGCGAGGACGCGATGATCCGCTACGTCGAGCGCGATCTGGCCGGCCGGGAGCCGCAGTTGCGGTCCTCCTGCGTGCCGGCGGCGATCGAGCGGGACGGCGGCGAGGCGCTGCTGGAGACGCCGGAGGCGACGGCGGTGCGCCGGCTGCCGTGCGAGGGCGAGCTGCTCTGGGCCGACCGGGGGCTGCTGAACCAGGTGCCCGGTCTCTACGACGAACAGCGGCTGGCGGCAACGGGGTTGGCCGAGGCGACCGCGGGGCGGCTGACGTTCCGGCGGGTGCCGGACAGCAACCACTACTCGATCCTCCTCGGGGCGGCGGGCGCGGCGACGGTGGCCGAGCGGATCCTCGCGGCGGTGTAGGGCCTGTCCGGCGGGGCCGGACGGGCAACTGCCCGTCCGGCCCCGGTCCTTGCTTGCCTCGGCCACCGCTTGCTCCGGCCGCTGCTTGCCCCGGTCAGCGAATGGCTTCGGTCAGGCGGACGGCGAGGCGGCGCCGCTCGCGCCGCCCGCGTTGGCGGCGCCGCCCGCGGCGCCCATGAAGGTCTCCCAGCCGGCGCTCGGCGCCTGGCCGATGCCCAGCGTGCGGAGCTGGCGCAGCGTGGACTCGTCCTGCACCTCCAGCCACTCCACCAGCTGGCGGAACGAGACCAGCCGCACCTCGGGCTTGTCCGCGATCGCCTTGATGGTGGCCTCGACGGCGTCCATGTAGATGCCGCCGTTCCACTGCTCGAAGTGGTTGCCGACGAAGAACGGCGCCCGGTTGCCGTTGTAGGCCCGGTTGAAGCCGGCCAGGTAGGAGGCGGCGGCCGCGTCACGCCACTCGTTGAACTTGCCCGGGTCGCCCTTGGGGTTGCCGTTCGACTGGTTGGCCATGATGTTGTAGTCCATCGAGAGGACCTCCCAGGTGTGGCCCGGGTAGGGGATGGACTGCAGCGGGAAGTTCCAGATCTTGCCGTCCTGGACCTTCTGCGGCCAGACCTGCTTCTCGCCCGGCGAGCTGGCGTCGTACTTCCAGCCGAGTGCGGCGGCGGTCGGGAGCAGGCCCTTCTGCCCGTCGAGGCAGGGGGTGCGGCCGCCGATCAGCTCCTTCTTGTAGTCGAAGGGCAGCGCGGGCACATCGGTGAAGCCGGTGTTCGTCTTCCACTGGGTCACGAACGAGACGGCCTGGTCGATCTCGCTCTGCCAGTCGGCCGGCGCCCACTTGTTGACGCCGTTGTGGTCGGGGCGGGTCGAGCAGAAGTGGCCGTTGAAGTGGGTGCCTATCTCGTGCCCGTCCAGCCACGCCTGGCTGATCATCTTGATCGTGTTCTTTATCGCGTTGTCGGACAGGTAGGGGATGTCCGAGGCGCCGACGCTGTGCAGCGGCGGGTGGTACAGGTCCTTCTTGGCGCCCGGCAGCGTGTATATGCCGGAGAGGAAGAACGTGAAGGTCGCCTTGTGGTCCTGGGCGAGCTTGAGGAAACGGGCGAACTGGCCGTCGTCGGTGGCGCCCGCGCCGTCCCAGGAGAAGACCACGAACTGCGGGGGGCGCTCGCCCGGCTTGAGCTTCTCGGCCTTCGGCTGGTTCGGCTGCGGCCCGGTGTCGGAGGTCGAGCCGTCGCCGATCAGGGTCACCTTGCCGGTCGGGGTGGCGGCGGGCGTCGCCGCGCCGGCGGGCGCGGTCGGGGTGCCGGCTGCGGTGTTGCTGGACGGATGGGCGCTTTCGCTACCGCACGCGGTGAGGGCCCCCAGGGCCGCGGTGGCCGCCGTGGCGCTCAACACGGTCCTGCGCGAGATGCTGCTCATCGTCTCCCCAGCCAGGTCGAGCCCGGCGGTCCCGCGGGCGGGCGGGAGGGCCGGGCGAATTAAGGCATTTGATCAGTTTTTCATCATCAGGATGTCATGCCCGCTCGGTTGGATTCCAGGGGGCTCTCAGACTTCCTGCACACTGCCCAGGACGGCCTCATGGGGGCGATCGGCTGCACGCGCCGGTGCACTGTTGCAGTCCTGAGACAGAGACCGGCCGAACGGCGGGGGTCGCTCGGCGGGATTGACGCGCCGGCACCGGAATCGGCTTACTGGAGGGGATCGGACGGGGTCCGACGCTACGGCCGGGGAGGCGAAGTCCGCTACTGCTGGGACTAGTTGGCGCCGTTGGGCACCATGGCCGCGAACTTGCGGTTGCGGCGGACCAGTCGGGCCACGGCCGCGCTGATCGAGGTGGCCGCCGCGCAGGAGACGGCGAGGCTGAGCCAGGTGGTGTTGAACCAGTGGCTGTTCAGCCAGCCGAGCGTGACTATGTACGTGGCCCAGACCATCGCGGCCAGCGCGGACCAGCGCAGGAAGCGCCGGTCATGGTGCGGCGAGTGGCCCATCGCCAGGTCCAGCACGGTCCGGCCGCCCGGCACGAAGCGCGCGACGATCACCACGGCGGCCGCGGTCCGGCTGGTTCGCCCGTCCAGCGACTGCTGGACCCGGCGCACGCTGGCGGCCAGCTTCGGGCGGCCTTCGAGGCGTCGGCGCACCAGCGAGGCGCCCCGGCGGGCCAGCGAGAGCAGCAGCACGTCGCCGAGGAACGAGGCGAGCGCGACCGCGGCGGCCAGCAGTAGCGGAGCGCCGTCGATCCGGGAGGTCTTCAGGACGGCCAGGATCACCAGTGTGCCGCTCGGCAGGAACGGCAGGAACGCGTCGCCCAGCACGGCCGCGACGGCCAGCACGCAGAGCCAGGACGATGAACCGGCAAGTGCCGCGATACCCATGAGACCTCCCTCCGGACCGCCCGGAGAGGTCAGGTGGTTCAGGGCTCCCACGCTATCTGCTCGGTATGAGAGGTAACTAAGCGCCCCCTGTGCGAAGCGTTCGACGCGGGTGGCCCCGGGATCCGGCCCGAAACGCACCTGAGCCCCCACGACGGGGTGACCGCCGTGGGGGCTCACGTGCGTCGCCGGAACTTGTCGGTCCGATCGGCGTCGCTGAGGAGTGCGGCGCTGGTAGGCGCCCCCGCACTGGCTCCGAGTCTGCCGGAACCGGGGCGGGTGGCGCGAGATCGTCTTCTGGCGAGATCCGGCGATGGCGTGATCCCGCCACTGCGGAGAGTAGTCGCGGCGCCGGTGGGTTGCACGGAGGGTGAGGACCGGCCGGCCGGGCCCGTAGTTTGCTTCGTCGGGTCGCCGGGAGTGGTCTGCGAGGTCGCTGTGGGTGGTCTGCGGGATCGCTGGGTGGGTTCCGTGGGATCGGTGGCGGCGGTCCGTCAGGTTCGCGGTGGGTCAGGTCCGCAGCGGGTCGGGCACGCGCTGCCACGGCCGGCAGAGCAGCAGGAAGGAGGCGAGCGCCGCGAGCGACATGCCGAGGATCACCACCGACATCGGCAGCGCGCTGGCGTGCCCGCCGAGCCCGACCAGCGCCGGCGCGACCGCCCCGGTCAGGAACTGCACGGTGCCGAGCAGCGCGGAGGCGGTGCCGGCCGCGTGCGGTGCGCGCTGGAGCGCCAGCGCCGAACTCGGTGGTGACACGGTGCCGAGCGCGGCGGCCATCGCGAACAGTCCGACGGTGATCCCGATCAGCCCCGCGTGCCACACGGTGCACATCAGCACCAGCGCCACCCCGGACAGCGTGAGCCCCAGCACGCCGGCCAACTGGATCCGGTGCGAGCCGAACCGCCCGAGCAGCAGTCGCCCGGTCACCTGCGCCATGCCCGCCAGACCGGTTTCGACCAGTGCGAAGAGCAGGCTGTAGCTCTGCGCCGAGCCGTGGAAGACCTCCTGCACGACGTACGGCGACCCGGCGATGAACGCGAACAGCGCGCCGAAGCCGAACGCCACCGCGAGCAGGTAGCCGCTGAACAGCCGGTCGGCGAGCAGCTCGCGCGCGGTCCGCACGGTGTCCGGCAGCCCGCCGGCGCGCCGCCGCTCCGGCGGCAGCGTCTCGCGGATCCGCAGCACGGCCGTGACCAGGATCACCACGCCGAGCCCGGCCAGCACCGTGAACACCCCGCGCCAGGAGGTGAGCCGCAGCACCTGCCCGCCCAGGATCGGTGCCAGCAGCGGCGCCGTGCCGGAGACCAGCAGCAGCGTGGAGGCGAACCGGGCCGCCGCCAGGCCGTCGAACAGGTCGCGCACCACGGCCCGGGAGATGACGATCCCGGCCGCGCCCGAGAGCCCCTGCACCACCCGGCAGACGATCAGCACCCGGACGTCCGGCGCGAGCGCGCAGCAGAGCGTGGAGAGCACGTACAGCACCAGGCCGACCAGCAGCGGCCGGCGCCGCCCGAGCGCGTCGCTGAGCGGCCCGGCGACCAGCTGCCCGAGCGCCAGACCGACCAGACAGGCCGTCAGCGTGAGCTGGACCAGCGCGTCGGAGGTGTGCAGGCCGGCGGTGATCCGGGGCAGCGACGGGAGGTACATGTCCATCGAGAGCGGCGCCAGCGCACTCAGCGAGCCGAGCACCAGGATCAGTGCCAGGCCGATCCGCTGCGGCTGGTTCTGCGGCTGGTTCTGCGGTTGCCGGGCCGACGGCTCGCGAGCGGGAACGGCTCCGGGGGCGGGGACGGCGGCGGTCGCGGCTATCGGGGAGGTGTCGGGCACCGACCCACCGTAAGTCCTGGGGGTGGCCGGGAGAACCGGGCGGCCGTTCGGGAACAGAGCGACGGGCCCGGCTGTTGTCCCCACTCGTGCAGACACGTGACGACATCCGCGGGACGATCCGTGGCGCCGCCCCCGCGCCGCTCTCCATCCTCGACCTCGCCCCCGTCGGCGTGGGTCACACCGCGGCCGAGGCGCTGACCGCGACCACCGAGCTGGCCCGCAGCGCCGAGCAGTGGGGTTACCACCGCTTCTGGGTGGCCGAGCACCACGGCATGCCCGGGGTGGCCAGCTCGACCCCCGCCGTGCTGATCGCCCACCTCGCGGCGCACACCAGCACGCTGCGGCTCGGCTCCGGCGGCGTGATGCTGCCCAACCACGCGCCGCTCGCGATCGCCGAGCAGTTCGGGCTGTTGGAGGCACTGCACCCGGGCCGGATCGACCTGGGCCTCGGCCGGGCGCCCGGCACCGACCCGGCCACCGCCCGCGCGCTGCGCCGCGGCGCCACCAGCGACGGCGAGGACTTCCCCGAGCAGCTCGCCGAGCTGACCCACTTCCTGGACGGCGCCTTCCCGGACGGCCACCCCTACGGCCGGCTCGCGGCGGTGCCCGCCGGCCCCGAGCGCCCGCCGATCTGGCTGCTCGGCTCCTCCGGCTTCAGCGCCCAGCTGGCCGGCCGGCTCGGCCTGCCGTTCGCCTTCGCGCACCACTTCAGCGCCGTCAACACGATGCCCGCGCTGGAGCTGTACCGGTCCAGCTTCCGGCCCTCGGCCGTGCTCGACGAGCCGTACGCGCTGATCGGCGTCAGCGCCGTCGCGGTCGCCCAGGGCGGCGAGCCGGCGGCCCGCCGGCTGGCCCGCACCTCGGCGCTCGGCATGCTCCGCCTCCGCCAGGGCCGCCCCGGCCCGATCCCGACGCCCGAGCAGGCCGACGCCTACGAGTACACCCCGGCCGAGGCGGACTTCATCGACTCCTGGCTGGCCAACGTGGTGCTCGGCGAACCCGACCAGGTCGCCTTCGGCCTGGAGGACCTCCGCAAGCGCACCGGCGCCGACGAGCTGATGGTCACCTCGCACATCCACGGCCACCGGGCCAGGCACGACTCCTACGGTCTGATCGCCCAGGCGTACGGCCTGACGGCTGGTCAGGACGCTGCCGGGCCGCAGTAGGGAGCCCATCCAACGCATTGCTGCGTACGCCATCCGAGGACTACGATCCGTCCCCGGAGCCCCAGGACTTCAGCTGCCGTCCAGGGGTCCGACCCCGGTCGAGTGCGGCGAGTGCCGGTGCATCCGCCGCACTTCACGCATTCCCGGGGAGGGAACCCATGACGGATCGCACCCACACGCCTCGCCGAAGACTGACCCTGCTGACCCGCCACCTCGCGGTCGTCACCGCAGTGGCGACCATCGGCACCGGCCTCGCGGCCACCGCGTACGCCGACACCAAGCCCGCCGCCGCTGCGGCGGGCTCTGCCGTCGGGGTGCCCGGCGACCTCGACGGTGACGGCGTCCCGGACATCACGCTGCAGGGCGCACTCCCCGAGGGCAGCGCGGACCTGCTGACGATCTCCATGGCCCACGGCCCGCAGGACATCTCCGCGAAGTCCCCGGACGGCCAGCCCTGGTCCAGCTACCTCGTCACGCATCACGGCAGCCTGACCGGCTCGCACACCGACGACCTCTTCGCGTTGAGCACGACGGCGAAGAAGCTCTACCTGGACCCGAACGACGCCAACTACGGCGGCACACCCGGGTACTTCAGCCACCCCGAGCACGCGGCCACGATCGCCAAGCCCGCCTGCGTCGCGCCCGCCGACTGCGCCGGCTACGACCCGACCTGGAACAGCACCAGCCAGATCGTGGCGACCGACGGCATCCGCAACAGCGACGGCATGCCCGACCTGATCACGGTCGAGGGCGGCCGGCTCTGGTACTACCCGGGCAAGGCCGGCAGCCTGCTCGGCAACCCCGTGCCGCTCGGCACCGGCGACTGGACCAACACCACGATCGTCGCGCCCGGTCAGGTCGCCGGCGTCCCGACGATCTGGGCCCGGGACAAGGGGAGCCTGGCGATCGGCACCCGCTCGTTCGGCTTCAACCAGGACGGCACCGCCGCCGCACCGGTCGCCGCTCCCGCCTCCGTCCACCTGGGCACCGCGGCGCTCCTGCCCGACGGCAGCCACCCGTGCTTCGGCGCCGGCGGCTGGTCGCTGGGGATCGAGGCGAAGGGCTGCGGTACGGAGACCGACACCCAGTGGACCTTCGGCACCGACGGCACGATCCGTTCGTTCGGCGAGTGCCTGGACTCCACCTCCGCCGATGCGCAGGGTTCGACGAACGGCGGGATGCTCCGCGGCAAGTGCAGCGGGAGCATCCACCAGCAGTGGAGCGAAGGCCCGGGCGGGGCCCTGGTGGACAAGGCCTCGGGCCGGTGCCTGACCAGCGTCCTCGGTGCCTTCCAGACCTACGGGCTCCAGCTGGCTTCCTGCAACGGCGCTGCCGAGCAGACCTTCGGTGCGATGAACGGTGCGAAGCTCGGCCCGCTCCCGACTCCGGAGCCGGTGCTGGCACTGAGCTTCTCCGGCGACCACTGGTACGACAACAGCTGGCCGAACACCATCGCCACCGCGGGCGACGCCGGCGGCGCCGGTGTCCCCGACCTGTTCAATATCGACGTCTCCACCTCGGAGTACCCGGGGCGTCCGGCCGTCAACGGCGTCGCGCAATTCGGCTCGGAGGTGCCACTGGGCTACACCGGCGGCCGGTCGTCGCAGCTCGTCAGCTCCGGTGCGTACCGGCTGGGCAACGACGAAGTCATCTACTCGGCCTGCGCGAAGCTGGCTCTGCAGGACGGAAACCTGGTCCTGACCAAGCTGAAGTCCGGCCAGGTCCTCTGGTCCAGCAACACCGCCGGTCACTCGGACGCCTATGCGCTGATGCAGAAGGACGGCAACTTCGTCCTGTACGACTACAACCAGGGACCGCTCTGGTCCACCAACACCTGGTCCGCTGATCCCAACATCGGGACCAGCTCACTGACCCTCCAGGACGACTGCAACCTGGTGCTGCAGGTCAATGGCACCCCCGTCTGGTCCACGCACACGTATGACCCCGCGTACGACACCATCGGCAAGCCGGTGGGCTCGGGCGCGACGCTGCACGCCGGTGACAGCCTCGCCATCAAGACCGGCCACCTGGACATGCAGGCCGACGGCAATCTCGTCCTCTACTCCGCGCTGACCGGTCACGCGCTGTGGAACACGTACACCGCCGGCCACCCCGGGGCGTACGCCACCATGCAGGCCGACGGCAACTTCGTGGTCTACGACGCCGCGAACCGTCCGCTCTGGTCGACGAACACCCAGGGCAACCCCGGCGGCCACTTCGTCCTCCAGAACGACCGCGAGCTGGTCGTCGAGGACGCCAACGGCAAGGCCGTCTGGCAGCTCTACAGCACGCAGTACCGCGACATCGGCAACAGCGCCGTCTGCTGCCAGCTCTTCACCGGGACCGTCTTCCACGCCGGCGACTACCTCTACGGCCCCAGCGACCAACTCAACCCGCCGCGCACCCGGCTGGTGATGCAGGCCGACGGGAACCTGGTGCTCTACCTGGTCCGGACCGGTCAGCCGATCTGGGCGACCGGCACCAACAACCACCCCGGCGCCTACGTCTCGATGCAGGCCGACGGCAACCTCGTCGTCTACGGGCCCGCCGGCAACCCGATCTGGGCCAGCAACACCGCGGGCAACCCCGGTGCCCACGCGTTCCTCCAGTACGACAAGAACTTCGTGATCTACGACCTGGACGGCAAGGCCCTCTGGTCCACCAACACGCAGTGGTACAGCTGACAGGTCACTCGCACGGCTTCTGAACGCCCTGTGCCCGGCCCCTCGCCCGTTCGCGTGGGGGCCGGGCACAGCCGTGTTCGACGGCTCGATAGCTCGACGGCGCTACGGCCGTGCCGGGCTGATCCGGCCCTCGCGCAGTATTCCGGCGACCAGGGCGGCCTCGCCGGGGCGGGCGAAGTACCAGCCCTGGGCGGTGTCGCAGCCGGTCAGGCGCAGGCGTTCGGCCTGGGCGGCGCTCTCGATGCCCTCGGCGGTGACGGTCAGGCCGAGGTCGTGGGCGAGGCGGACCATGGCACCGACGATCTGTTCGTCCGCCTCGCTGCGCCGGGAGCGCGGTTCGGGGCGGCCGAGCGGGGCCGGGTCGCGGAAGCCCTCGATGAAGGTGCCGTCCAGTTTCAGGGCGTGCACCGGGAGTCGGGAGAGGTAGGCGAGGTTGGAGTAGCCGGTGCCGAAGTCGTCGATGGCGATCCGCACGCCCATGTCCGCCAGGGCCTGCAGCGCTTGCAGCGGTCGGCCGCTCGGGCCGAGCACGGCGCTCTCGGTCAGCTCCAGTTGGAGCAGCCGGGCCGGCAGGCCGGTGCGCTCCAGCACCTCGGCGACGTCGGCGACCACGTCGGAGTCCCAGACCTGACGGGCCGCCAGGTTGACGCTGACGAAGGCCTCGGTGTCCGGGAACTCGGCGAGCCAGCCGCGGGCCTGGCGGCAGGACTCCTCCAGCACCCACTTGCCGAGCGGCACGATCGCGCCGGACTCCTCGGCGAGCGGAATGAAGCGGTCCGGTGAGAGCGTGCCGAACCGCGGGTGGCGCCAGCGGACCAGGGCCTCGGCGCCGTGCACGGTGCCGTCCGCGAGGCCGACCAGCGGTTGGTACTCGACGGTGAACTCGCGGCGCTCCAGGGCCGGGCGCAGCGCGGTGGTGAGCAGCCGGCGGGTCAGCTGGTGGGCGCCGCGGTCGCGGTCGTAGAGCGTCCAGCGAGCCCGGCCGTCGGCCTTGGACCAGTAGAGCGTGGCGTCGGCGTCCTTCACCAGGTCGGTCGGGGTGGTGCTGGTGACGGGCCGCTCGACCACGCCGACGCTCGCGGTGACGACCAGCCGGTTGCCGGAGACGTCGAACGGGCGCTCCAGCGCGGTGAGCACCTCGGCGGCCAGCGTGGTGAGTTGCTGCGGGCCGGAGCTGTCGGTGACCAGTACGGCGAACTCGTCGCCGCCCAGTCGGGCCACCAGTCGCTGCTCGGTGGCGAACCGGCGCTGCAGGCGGGAGGCGACGGCGGTCAGCAGCTGGTCGCCGATGTGGTGGCCGAGCGTGTCGTTGATCGCGGCGAAGCCGTCCAGATCGAGGTAGCAGACGCCGACCCGGCGCACGGTCAGTGCGGTGAGGGCGTCGCCCGGTTTGGGCTGGGTGCCCTCCAGGCAGGCCGCGTTGAGCCGTTCGAAGAAGAAGGCGCGGTTCGGCAGCCGGGTCAGCGGATCGTGCAGTGCCTGGTACGCGAGGCGGTCGCCGAGCCGGCGCTGCTCGGTGACGTCCTCGAACATGGCGAGGGTGTAGCAGGGGCGGCCCGTGTCGTCGCGGATCAGCGAGAGCGTGACCTTGCTCCAGACCTCGCGGCCCTCGCGGTGGTTGAGCTGCTTGTCCACCACCAGCCGGTCGTGGACGCCGGTCACCAGCGCGCGGTAGAGCCGGCGCGAGCTCTCCTCGGGCTGGATGACCTCGTGGATGTGGGCGTGGACCAGGTCCTGCACCTCGCGGCCGATCATGGTGGCGATGGCCGGGTTGGCCTCGATCACCCGGTCGTCGGTGTCGATCAGCAGCATGCCGATGCCCGCGACGGCGAAGGCGGCCCGGAACCGGGAGTCGCCGGCCTGCGGCTCGCAGGCCCCGGTGGCGCTCGGGTGGGTGCTCCCGTTGGTACTGCCGTTGGTGCTGCCGTCGGCTGCTCGCTCGGCGGTGAGCAGGGAGGAGCAGCTGGGGCAGGGGACCGGGGTGGTGATGCTGGGACTCGGGACCGCGGCGGCGTGGCCCGGCTCCTCGCGCCGCACGCCGTGGTCCCGTGCGTCGGCCCCCTCGTTCCGGCCTCGCACGGCTGGCTCCCGTCCGCTGCTTGACGATCGTCCTGCGCCGCTGCCGGCGACGGCTGCCGCCGGCCGGGTGGTGGCGGGCGCTGCGGCGTCTGTCGTGAGCAGGGCACTCGGGCCGATCATAGGGCGCCGGGCGAAGCACGGGACACAGCCGTCAGGGTGAATCGCCGCGTTTCGGGGTGGCTGACGGCGGTAACGACTACGCCCCCGGCGCGCACCATTCGGTGCGCGCCGGGGGCGTGCGTGTTACGGCCTGCGCCCGAGTCGGCTCGGACAGGTTCGGCTCAGACCAGTTCGGCGGAGAGCGTGATGGTGGTGCCGGCCAGCGCCTGGCTCACCGGGCAGTTCTTCTTGGCGTCCTCGGCGGCCGCCGCGAAGCCCTCGGCGTCCAGGCCGGGGACCTCGGCGCGCGCGGTCAGGTGGATGCCGGTGATGCCCTCACCCGGCTGGAAGGTGACCTCGGCCTTCACGTCCAGGCGGGTGGGCGGGGTGCCGGCGCCGGCCAGGCCGTGCGAGAGGGCCATCGAGAAGCAGGACGAGTGGGCGCCCGCGATCAGCTCCTCCGGGCTGGTCTTGCCGTTCGCCTGCTCGGCGCGGGACGGCCAGGAGACCGGGTAGTCACCGATGCCGGACGAGTCGAAGCTGACAACGCCCGATCCCTGGAGGAGATTGCCCTCCCAGACGGTGTGCGCGGTGCGAGTAGTAGCCACGATCGGTACCTCCTGATGCACGTGAAGACTGTCGGTATGTCAGTTCCGGTCATGCGGGCATGCGGGCCCCAGCCTACGGGGGCCACGCCCGAATCGCTCAGGGCAGCTGACAGAAAGTCACCTTGGCACCGCCGGGGTCGCTGCACGGCACCACGCGGCCGTACGGCGAGTCGAACGGCTCGCGCAGCACGCGGCCGCCGAGCCCCTCGACCTGCTCCGCCGCGTGCTCCGCGTCGGGCACCGCGAAGTACGTCGCCCAGTAGGGCCGGGCCACCGCGGTCCGGTAGCGGCCGCAGACCGGCAGGCCGGCCGAGCCGGGCAGGCTCCAGGCCGTGTAGTCGAAGCCGCGGCCGTCGCCGATCTGCTTCTGCTGGTAGTCGAAGAGCTCGGCGAAGAACGCGTCCGAGCGCTCGCCGTCCGGCGTGGCCAGCTCGTGCCAGCACATCGCGCCCACCTCGCCGTAGACCGCCGCGCCCGGGTGGCCGCCCGGCTGCCAGAGCCCGAACGCGCCGCCGGCCGGGTCGAAACCGAACGCGAGACGTCCGGCGCCGGGCACCTCGTGCGGCCCGAACACCGGTGTGCCGCCGGCCGCCGCGATCCGCCGGTAGACCGGCTCCAGCTCCTGGGTGGCCAGGTAGACGTTCCAGGTGGCGGGCAGCTTCTCCCAGCCGTCCGCCATGGCCGCCGCGGGCGGCAGCATCCCGGCCACCGGGCGGCCGTCCAGCAGGCACATCGTGTAGCCGTTGTGGGCCGGGCCCAGCTGCTCGAACTCCCAGCCCAGGAGCGGACCGTAGAAGTCCTGGGCGTCGAGCGGGTCGGGGCAGGTGAGGTCGGTCCAGCAAGGGGCGCCGTCGGGGTAGGAGTCGCGCACGGGCATGGGTCTGCGGCCTTTCCGGGGGGTATGAGGGGGATGCTGCCGTCCGGGCCAGAATCCGGCCGCCGTTCACGGTCCGCAACCGCAGCGTGGCAGATGGTTTCCGCCGTGCCTCGGTCGGGGATCCCGGGTCACGCCGTCCCGGATCGCTGTCCAGATGTCGGACGATCACCGCAATTGGGGCGATCCGGCGGGGTGCCTCCTGTTACTGTCCTCGGGATTCCCCAGGCCAGCCGCCGAACCGGAGCAGACTGATGTCCGAGCAGCCCCCGACTGACCTCACCCCCGAGATGGACGGGGTGGCCCCCGCCGTCCGGGCCGAGCTGGCCGGACTGCGCCAGAGCATCGACAACATCGACGCCGCCGTGGTCCACATGCTCGCCGAGCGCTTCAAGGCCACCCAGCGCGTCGGCCGCCTGAAGGCCGAGCACAAGCTCCCCGCCGCCGACCCGGCCCGCGAGCGCACCCAGATCACCCGGCTGCGCGAGCTGGCGGCGGGGGCGCACCTGGATCCGGTGTTCGCGGAGAAGTTCCTCAACTTCATCATCGCCGAGGTGATCCGCCACCACGAGGCGATCGCCCACGACGCGGGGAACGACAGGGACGGGCTGGCCTGACGGGCTGATGGCCGTTCAGCACAGAAGCCGTCCCCACCTGGCGCCAGGCCAGGTGGGGACGGCTTCTGTGCTGAACCGCTTCTGTGCTGAACCGCCTGCTCAGCGCGCCGGTGCGACCGCGTCCGCGGGTGCCGGGCCGGGGGTCGGTGCGGCCTGGGTGTGGACGGGGGCCGGCGAGCGGCGGACCAGGGCGAGGACCAGGACGCCGGCGACCAGGCCGGTGCAGCCGGCGATCAGGAAGACCCGTTCCAGGCCGGCCGCGAAGGCGGCGTGCAGGTCGGGGCGGCCGGCGGCGTGCGCGGTGAAGTCCTTGAGCCGGTTCTGGAAGACCGTGCCGAGCAGGGCGATGCCCAGCGCGTAGCCGAGCTGGCGCCCGGTGTTGATCGCGCCGCTCGCCATGCCGGCGCGCTCGCGCGGCACCGAGGCCAGCGCGGTGGACATCAGCATCGGTGTCGACATGCCGACCCCGATGCCGACCACCAGCAGCCCGGGCAGCAGCACGGTCCAGGTGGAGTGCGCCGAGACCAGGCCGAGCAGCAGCGTGCCGCCGCCGATCAGCAGCAGGCCGATCCCGATCGGCAGCTGCGGCGCCACCCGGTGCAGCGCCTTGCCGCTGACCAGCGCGACCAGGAACGCGGCCAGTGCCATCGGGCAGACCGCGAGGCCGGACATCAGCGGGCTGAGGTCGAGCACCTGCTGGAGCCAGAGCGAGGTGTACGTGAGCTCGGCGAAGGCCGCGGCGCTGAGCAGCAGGCCGCCGAGGGTGAGGCCGAGGAAGGTGCGGTTGCGCAGCAGTGAGAGGTCCAGCAGCGGGTGGCTGTGCCGCAGTTCGATGACGGCGAAGACGGCGAGCGCGAGCACGCCGACCGCGATCGAGCCGAGCACCAGCGCGCTGCCCCAGCCCTTGTCGCCGCTCTCGATCAGCCCGTAGGTGAGCGCCCCGGCGAAGACGGTGAACGCGAGCGCGCCGGCCAGGTCGAGGCGGCCGCGGGCGACGCCGGTGCCGACCTTGAGGTACCCGAGCGTCATGCCGACCGCCACCGCGGCGACCGGCACGTTGACGAAGAAGATCGCGCGCCAGCCGAACTGGTCGGTGAGCAGACCGCCGAGCACCGGGCCGATCGCGGCCGCGGCGCCGTTGACCGCGCCCCAGACGCCGAACGCGGTGCCGCGGTCCCGGCCGTGGTACGAGGCGTTCAGCAGCGCGGTGGTGGAGGTCATCATCGCGGCGCCGCCGATGCCCTGCGCCGCGCGCGAGGCGATCAGCGTGGCGGCGTTCGGTGCGAGGCCGCAGACCAGCGAGGCGACGGCGAAGACGACGAGCCCGGTCAGGTAGAGCCGGCGGTGGCCGAGCCGGTCGCCGAGCGAGCCGAACGCCATCAGCAGCGCGGCGAGCGTCAGCGCGTAGATGTCCACCACCCACTGCAGGGAGGTGAAGGAGGAGTGCAGGTCGGTGGCCATCTTCGGCAGCGCGACGTTCACGATGCTGACGTCGACCAGCAGCATGAACGCCCCGAGCGAGATGGCTACCAGGGGTATCCATTTGCGCACAGCGGACTCCGGGAGGAGAGGGGAAGGATTTCGACCTCCGTACTTTCGCTCGATGGGTGCCGAATCGTTCAGCCACTTAACGGGTTCCGGTGGATTTCGACATTGGCTAGCGTGGGGTGATGCGATCCGACACCTCCGATCTGCTCGACCGGCAGCTCGTCCACGCCCTGCAGCTCAACGCGCGCGCACCGTTCAGCCGGATCGCGGAGGTGCTCGGCGTCTCCGACCAGACCGTCGCGCGACGCTACGCCCGGCTGCGCGGCTCGGGCCGGATCCGGGTGCTCGGCCTCACCGAACCGGAGGCGCTCGGCGAGGTCCGCTGGCTGGTCCGGGTGCAGTGCACGCCGGACGCCGCCGGCGCGGTCGCCGAGGCGGTGGCCCGGCGCGAGGACACCGTCTGGGTCAGCCTCGGCTCGGGCGGCACCGAGATCAACTGCGTCACCCGCTCGCACGAGCTGCAGGACGAGCACTCACTGCTGCTGCAACGGCTGCCGCGCACGCCGAGCGTGGTCGGCGTCACCGCGCACTGCGTGCTGCACACGTTCTTCGGCGGCGCGCTGAGCCTGGTGATGAAGTCCGACACGCTCAGCCCCGAGCAGGTGGACGCGCTGCGCGCCGCACCGCTGCCCGACCGCCCGGCCGGCCCGCCGCCGACGCTGGACGAGGCCGACCGCCGGCTGCTCGGCGCGCTCGCCGCCGACGGGCGGGCGCCGCTCGCCGAACTCGGCGTCAGCACCGGCTGGTCGCTGAGCACGGTCCGGCGCCGGATGGACGAGTTGCAGGCGCTCGGGGTGCTCTACTTCGACCTGGAGACGGACTGGCAGATCTTCGGCGTCCGGGCCGGCACGATGCTCTGGCTCTCGGTCGCCCCGGCCGAGCTGGCCGCGACCGGTGCGGCGCTCGCCGAGCACCCGGAGATCGCGTACGCCTGCGCGACCACCGGCCCGACGAACCTGCACGCCGTGGTGCTGAGCACCGACGTGCAGGCGCTGTACACGTACCTGACCACCCGGATCGCCTCGCTGCCGGGGATCAGGCAGGTGGAGACCTCGCCGATCATGCGGACGGTGAAGGGGCCGGGGCCGCTCTGGTCCCCGCCACGGGTGCCGCGCAGGGGGTGAGGGCGCGAGGCCAGGGGGTCAGGGGGGCAGTGAGCCAGCGAGTCAGCGAGCCGACCGGGTGTCGCCGCCGGTGGTGGTGACGGCGGCCGGGTCGGCGGCCGGCTGGGGCGGCAGCGGGTCGGGCCCCGGGCCGGGCTTCGGCTTGCCGCGGCCGGTGGTGGACTGCGCGGTGAACGCGCCCAGCAGCACCAGGAAGCCACCGATCAGCTGCGGGGTGCCGAGGTGCTCGCCGAGCAGGAACCAGGCGAGCGCGGTCGCGACGACGGCCTCGATGTTGGCCACCACCCCGGCCACCGGCGGCGACAGGTGGCGGACCGAGACGACGCCGGTGAGGTACGCGAGGACGGTGGCGACCAGGATCATCCAGGCGGCCGGGAGCAGCGCGGGCACCTGGTGGTGGGCGAGCGTCACGTGCCCGCCGAGGCGGGACCAGTCGGCCTCCCACGGCCGGGTGACCACGGTGAGCGCGGCCGCGCCGATCAGCAGGCCGTACGCGCTGACGCCGAGCGGGTCGACCGGGTTGTCACCGCGGCTGCCCGAGTCGGCGAGCACGAAGTAGCCGACCTGGCAGCAGGCGGCCGCGAGCGCGAAGAGCACACCGATCACGTCGAACCGCAGGCCGTGCCAGACCTCCACCACGCAGACCAGGCCGGTGACGGCGATCGCCGCCCCGATCGCCGAGCCGCGGCTGACCGGCTTGCGCTGGACGAAGCGGACGTAGACGAGCAGCAGCAGCGGGCCCAGGTACTCGATCAGCAGGGCCACGCCGACCGGTATTCGGGAGATCGCGGCGAAGTAGCAGGCCTGCACACCGGCGACCGCGAACAGGCCGAAGCCGAGCAGCAGGCCGGGGCGTTGGCGGACGATCGCGCGGTGTCGCCAGGCGAGCGGGAGCAGGACCAGGGCCGCGCCGGTGGCCCGCAGCCAGACGACGTGCAGCGGCGACAGCCCGGCCTCGATCAGCGGCTTGGCGGCGGTGCCGGAGCCGCCGAACGCGCAGGCGGAGACCAGGGCGAGGGAGAGGCCCACGGCCCGGCGGGAGCGGGGTGGGGTGGCCGGGGAGCTGTGCATCGGGACATTCTGCCAGGGCACGGACAAAACCGTCAGGGGTGGTCCGGATGGCGGCACGTTCGGCCGGGCGGCGGGATGGGTGTGCGGGCGTGGGGCTCGACTGGGCCACGGCTGTAGCGGGTATCCGGCGGCGGGCGAGGAGGATGGTGCCGAGCGCGATCGCGCCATCGGGAGGGTCGGGAGGGAGCGGGTCATGGAGGAGCGGGAGCCGGGGCACTGCCCGCACTGCGGTGCGGAGCAGCCGGTGGCGGGGCGGTCTGCGGCCAGGCAACAGGCGGCTGAGCAACCCGTGACGGGCGAGGCGGGCGAGGCGGCGGCGAGGGCGGGGGAGCTGACCGGCGGTGGCAGCACCGCTGCCCGGCGCGCCGACCGGCGCGGCTCCTGGCTGGCCGCCGCGCTGGCCCGCCGCAGCAAGCGGCAGCGGGTCAACGGGCTGCTGGTGGTCCTGGTCTGCTGTCTGGTGCTGGTCCCGTGGATCGCGTACCTCGCGGTCAGCCTGCCGGTGCACTACGAGTCGCGGCAGTGGCGGTACGCCTGGGTCGGCTTCGACGTGGCGCTGTGGGCCGGACTCGCGGCGACGGCCTGGTTCGGCTGGCGGCGGCGCCAGCTGGTGGTGCCGTGCGCGGTGGTGACCGCGGTGCTGCTCAGCTGCGACGCCTGGTTCGACGTGATGCTCTCCTGGGGGACCTCCGACCTCAGGACCAGCCTCGCCTCCGCCCTGCTGATCGAGCTGCCGCTGGCCGCGTTCCTGGCGACCCGGGCGGTGATCATCCTGCGGATCACCTATCGGATCAGCTGGTACCGGGAGGGCCTGCCCGGCGAGCCGCCGCCGCTGTTCCGGGCGCCGCTCTTCGTCACGCCGCCGCGCCGGCCGGAGTGAGCCGGCCGGCGTCCGGCGAGGCCGGGTGCGTCGGTGGCGCGGGCGTGACCGGCGGCGTCGTCGGTGGGTTGACGGTCGGCGGCGCGGGCGTGACCGGCGGCGTGGCCGGGCCGGTGGGGACGACCGGGCGGGACGGCGGCGCGCTCGGCGGCGCCTGGCTGCTCGGCGGCGCGGTCGCCGACGGCGGCGGCGAGCCGGTCGCCGGGCCGGACGGCGAGTGGGACGGCGCGCCGGACGCGGCCCCCGACGGAGCCCCGGACGGCGACGGCTTGCCCGGCGAGGCCGGGTGCGTCGAGTGGCCCGGCTTCCGGGAGGCGCTGCCGCTCGGCGAGCCGTCGGCCGTACCCGTAGCCGTCCCCGCGGCCGTGGCCGGGTCCGTCGCGCTCGGCCCGTCCGACGGCGGCGTGAAGTCGTTGACCGGCGTGCCGGCCAGCGCGGCCTTCATGTAGGCGGTCCAGATCTGCGCCGGGTAGCCGCCGCCGAAGACCCGTCCGGTGCCGGCCGTGCCGGAGAGCGTCACCTGCTTGCCGGTGGACGCCTCCTCGCCGAACATCGCGACCGCGGTGACCAGCTCCGGCGTGTAGCCGACGAACCAGGCCGAGCGGTTGCCGTCGGTGGTCCCGGTCTTGCCGGCCGCCGGGCGGCCCAGCTCTTTTGCTCGGTACCCGGTGCCGCCCGGATCCGCGACGACGCCCTGCAGCAGCTCGGTGACCTGCCGGGCGGTCTGCTCGCCGACCGCCCGGGCGCTCTGCCGCGGCGGCAGCGCGATGTCGGCGCCGTTCAGCTTCACCGACTGGACCAGCCACGGGGTGATCCGCTGCCCGTCGTTGGCCAGCGTCGCGTAGACGCCGGACATGTCCAGCACGCTCGGCATCGAGACACCCAGCGGCAGCGACGGGACTGCGTTCAACTCCTTGGTGTCGGCCGGGAGTCCGAGTGCGATCGCGGTCTGCCGGATGGTCTGCAGGCCGGTGTCCTGGCCGAGTTGGGCGAACGTGCTGTTGACCGACCAGTCGGTGGCCTGGCGCAGCGTGATCCGGCCGTACTCCTTCTCGCCCTCGTTCGGCGGCGCGTACGGCGGCTTGGCCGAACCACCCTGCACCGGGCGGCGGTTGCCGCCGTCGTAGACGGTGTCGGCGTCGATGCTGCGGCCGTCCTGGGTCTTCGCGCCGGTCTCCAGCGCCGCCGCCAGCGCGATCGGCTTGAAGGTCGAACCGGCCTGGTAGTCCTGCCGGGTGGCGTTGTTGATGAAGTGCTTGGTGTAGTCGGCGCCGCCGTACATCGCCAGCACCGCACCGGACTTGGGGTCGAGGGAGACCGCGCCGGCCTGGGTGTCGGCGTCCCCGGAGCGCTGGTCGGGGTCGAGCCTGTCGGTGAGCTGCCGCTGCACCGCCGTGGTCAGGTCGTCCTGGCGGTTCGGGTCGATGCTCAGGGTGATCCGGTAGCCGCCCCTGGCGAGCGCGGCCTCGTCCACCAGCTTCTGCTCGACCAGGTACCGCTTCGCGGAGTCCACCAGGTAGCCGGCCTGGCCGGACAGGCCGAGCGCCGGCTGCGGCCCGCGCACCTCGGGGAACGTGATGGCCGCGCGGTCGGCGGGCGCCAGCCAGTTCTCCTTGACCATGCCGTCGAGCACGTAGTTCCAGCGCGCCTTGGCGGCCCGCTGGCCGGCCTCGGTCGCGGTCGAGACGTCGTACACCGAGGGGGCGTTGAGCAGTGCGGCCAGGTAGGCGCCCTGCGCGGCGTTCAGCTTGCCGGCGTCGATGCCGAAGTAGGCCTGGGCGGCGGCCTGGATCCCCTACGCGCCGCGGCCGTAGTAGGTGGTGTTGAGGTAGTTGCCGAGGATCTCGTCCTTGGAGAGCGTGGCGTCCACCTTCATGGCGATGAACAGCTCGCGGACCTTGCGGCCGACCGTCTGCTGCTGGCTCAGGTAGGCGTTCTTGACGTACTGCTGGGTGATCGTCGAGCCGCCCTGGGCGCCCTTGCCGGTCGCGGTGTTCCAGCCGGCCCGCAGCAGCGCGCTCGGATTGACGGCGCCCTCGCGGTAGAACGCGCGGTCCTCGGCGGCGAGCACCGCGTGCTGGGCGTCGGCGGAGACCTGGTCGAGCGCGATGCTCTGCCGGTTGGTCTGCCCGGTCTGGGCGATCAGCGAGCCGTCCCGGTAGAGCCAGGTGTTGCTCTGCTGGGTGGCGGCGGCGTGCGCGTCGGGGACCTTGACGAGCGCGACGCCGAGCGCGAACAGTCCGATCCCGAGCAGCATCACGGCGAGGGTGGAGAAGAGCGCGGTCCGCCAGGTGGGGACGGCGCGGCGCCAGCCGGTGCGCCGGGGTGTGGCCTGCTTGACAGTCGGTCGCGGCACGGGCGGCCTTTCTGGCGAGCGCCTCTCTGACGAGCCCCGTGACGGTCGTTCACGCGGTCGGACGGCGGATCTTGGCGGACGGGTCCGTGTCAGCCTGCCGGGCCGGCCCGGCCGCCGCTAGGGACTTTTGTCATGTTCTACTGCTGATCTGCCGTTATGTCCGGTATTGCGGCGCGCGGAGGGTCCGGATGGCTGGTGCTCAGTGGGTCGCGGACGCCTGGGGCTCGGCGACCCGGGTCAGCGGCAGCCGCAGCTCCACCGCGAAGCCGCCGTCCGGCTGCGGCTCGGCGCTGATCGTTCCGTTCAGCAGCGTGGCCCGCTCGCGCAGTCCGACCAGTCCGTGCTGTCCGCCCGGCAGCTGCAGCGGCTGGCCGGGGTGCGGGCGCGGCGCGCCGTTGCGCACGCAGACGGCCAGGAAGTCGGTGCCGAGCTCGACCGTGACGGTCGTCCGCGCGCCGGGCGCGTGCTTGCGCACGTTGGTCAGCGCCTCCTGCACCGTGCGGTAGGCCGCCCGCTCGACCGGCTCCGGCAGCGGCCGCTCGACCAGGCCCTCGATCCGCAGCGTCACGTCCACCTCGGCGGCCGCCAGCAGCCGGGGCAGGTCGGCCAGCCGCGGCTGGGGGACCAGCTCGGTCGGCCCGGCGCCGGCCGCCCGCAGCACCAGGATCATCGAGCGCAGCTCCTCCAGCGTGGCCACCGCGAGCCCGCGCAGGGTGGCCGCGGTCTCCCGGGTCTGCGGGTCCCGGGTGGTCACCTGGAGCGCCCCCGCCTGCACCGCGATCAGCCCCGCCTGGTGCGAGACCACGTCGTGCATCTCGCGCGCGATCCGGGCCCGCTCCGCGGCGACCACGGTCTTCGCGTAGAGCGCGCGCTCGTGATCGCGCAGCTGGGCCAGCTCGGCGACCCGTTCGGAGAGGTCCAGCCGGGTCCGGGTGAGCAGTCCGAGCGCTATCGGGCCGCCGCCCAGCACCACCGCCATGATCAGGTGCTGCGTGATGGTGCTGACGCTCTCCTTGGCGAAGTCGGTGATCGGCCACGGGATGAAGCTGCCGAGCACGACGGCCAGCGTCGCGACCGACTTCTGCCAGACCGGCCTGCTGGTCCGGGCCACGGTGTAGGCGGCGACCATCGGGGCGATCAGCGCGCTGCCCGCGTAGAGGCCGGGCAGCGTGAGCACCAGGGTGCTCCGCGGGAAGCGCCGGCGCAGCAGCAGCACGGCGGCGGCGAGGAACGAGACGGCGAAGTGCCAGTCGCGCGGCGGCGGGAAGTTCAGCAGCGCGTCGGCGGCGGCCGTGAGCACCAGGAGCAGGTCGACGGCCCAGCTGTGCCAGCGCCGCTCGGGGCGCCAGAGGAGGGCGAGCAGGCGCTGCCGGCGGTTCTTCGTGCGCTCCGCGTCCATGGCGTCCGCTCCTCTCCTCGTCCGGTTCATTCGCACGCGTATTCACGTGCCTTCTTCGCGACGGTACAGGACGGGCCGGCGCGACCGGGGGCGCGACGGTACGACAGAGGGCGCCCCTTCGTGGTGAAGGGGCGCCCTCTGTCTGTTGTGCGCCGCCAGGGACTCGAACCCCGGACCCGCTGATTAAGAGTCAGCTGCTCTAACCAACTGAGCTAGCGGCGCTTGTTCAACGACGAGAACATTACCTGATCAGCCCGCTTGTTTGGAAATCGGGTGGGCCGACCGGCGGTGCGGGGCTCGTGCGGGCGCTCGTTACCTCGTGGCGTCGATGAAGGCGGTGAGGGCGTCGAGGTTGTGCGCCCAGAAGATCGTCAGGTCGGCATTCTGTGCCTGTTCCAGATTCCGCAGCTTGAAGACCCCGGAGAGCATCGCTGCCGGCACCGCCCCCTGCGTGCCGAACTCGGACACCCAGATCTTCGCCTTCACGGCCGTGTCGTTGTTGAGCCGCTTGATGCTGTTGGTCGCGGAGTTGCTCACCTTGCACTCCAGCGGCATCTTGCGGCCGTCCCACAAGCCGATGATCAGGTCGGCCTTGCGCGAGCCGAACAGGCTCTCGCGGCAGAACGTGCCGTTCTGCGGTGCCTGGCTGAAATTCTTGATCTCGCGGGTGGGGACCTCCTCGAAGCCGATCTGCAGCAGCCGGTCGGCGACCGCGCTCTCCTGGTCGGTCTTCGAGCCGTTCGCGCGGTCCGTCATGACCCGGCGGGTGGCGATCAGTGCCGCGGTGGCCGCGACCGCGACGTCCCGCTCCTCGGGGGTGGCCTGACGCCCGGCCGGCAGCCAGGGGAAGCGGTAGGGATCGAGGGCCAGGAAGACCGTCTCCATGATCCGCGTCGCCATCGCGGGTTCCTCCCGCAGCCGCTTCGGCGCGAGGGACGCGTCGGCCAGGACCTTCAGGTCGTCGGCGCTGATGGCCGGCGAGGTCAGATAGCGAATGGCCCAGAGCCGCTCGGGGGCTTGCAGGACCTCTACGGCCTGCTCCTTCAGCAGCGTGAGATCCGCCGTACTGGCCAGCAGGTCCCGCAGCACCTGCTCGTACTGGAGGTAGGCGTCCTTGTAGGCCTCCAGCGGTGCGTCCATCCGCTCCCCGCGGAACAGGTTCCTGCCGATCTCGATATCCGCCTCGAACTGGTCACTCGACCAGCGCGGCGGTGCCACCTGCGACAAGGCTTCCCCTCCCTCTCGGCCATTCGCTCGACGGCCGAGGCTACCAACCGCCCCGCCGGTGCCGTTGATCAGGAGCCGGTCGCCCCGATGCCCTGGTGCACGCGCAGCAGCAGCCGGTGCAGCTGCTCGCGCTCGGCGGCGGTGAGCGGTGCGAGCAGCTCGTCCTGCACGGCCTCGGCCTGCGCCCGCAGCTCGGCGAGTGCGGCGCGGCCGGGCAGCGTGAGCGTGACCAGGACGCGGCGGCGGTCGGCGGTGTCCCGGGCGCGCTCGACCTGGCCGGCCCGGGCGAGGTCGTCCAGCACCTTCACCAGATCGCTGGGATCGACGGCGAGCCGGGCCGCGAGTTCGCGCTGCACGTGCGGGCCGAAGTCGGCGAGCGCGGCGAGGGCCGCCATGTGCCAGAGCCGCTGCTCGCGCTCGGCGAGCCGGGTGGCGAGCCGGCCGCGCGCGGTCTTGCCGGTCTTCGAGAGCAAGTAGGTGGTCAGGCTCAGCAGGCTCGGGGGAGCGGCGGTCTCGTCCATCCCGGCATTGTAGGGTGCTGACCAATCATTGGTGCTGACCCACTATTGGAGCCGTGATGGACGCGCTGTACCCACGCCTGCTGGTCACCCGCTTCGCCGAGTGCTTCCGCTTCTACGACGCCGTGCTGCCCGAGCTGCTCGGCGCCGTCCGGATGAAGGGCGACGAAGCCGGCCCGTACGCCAACTGGGACGTCGACGGTGAGGGCGTCCTGGTCCTCTTCGACCGGGCCGCGCTGGCCGGGGTCGTCGGCACCGGTGCGCTGCCGCCGGCCGGGCCGCCCGTACAGGACGCCGCGATGCTGGTCTCCCGGGTCGCGGACGTGGACGCGGCGCTCGCCCACTGCCTCGCGCACGGCGGCACCCTCGTGCTGGGCGCCACCGACCGGCCCGACTGGGGGCCGAACCTGCGCAGCGCCCACCTGCGCGACCCCGAGGGCACGCTGATCGAGCTCCAGTCCTACTGAACCCGGGAACGCCGAAGGGCCCCTCGCTCTCGCGAGAGGCCCTTCCGCTGTTGTGCGCCGCCAGGGACTCGAACCCCGGACCCGCTGATTAAGAGTCAGCTGCTCTAACCAACTGAGCTAGCGGCGCTTGTTCAACGACGAGAACATTACACGGCGCCCGGGGAAACGCCGAATCGTCATCAGATGGACGCGGAGGGTCACCGCTCCGGGTAGTGGCAGGCCGCGGCGTGGTCCACGTTCGCGGCCGCCTCGGTGAGGGGCGGAGCGGTGGTGTCGCAGGTGGGGCGGAGGTCGGCGGGCAGCGTTGCGTAGACCGGGCAGCGGGAGCGGAAGGGGCAGCCGGTGGGGCGCTGGGTGGGGGACGGCGGGTCGCCGGGGAGCAGGAGGCGTTCGCGGGTGCGTTCGGCGACGGGGTCGGGGAGGGGGACGGCGGAGAGCAGGGCGCGGGTGTAGGGGTGGCGGGGGGCGGTGAAGACGGCGTCCACGGCGCCCTGCTCGACGGTGCGGCCCAGGTACATCACGCTGACCCGGTCGGCGAGGTGGCGGATCACCGAGAGGTCGTGCGAGACGAAGAGGTAGGCGAGGCCGAGTTCGGCCTTGAGGCGCTGCAGCAGGTTGAGCACGCCGGCCTGGATCGAGACGTCGAGGGCGGAGACCGGCTCGTCGAGGACCAGGAGCTGCGGTTCGACGGCGAGGGCGCGGGCGATCGAGATGCGCTGGCGCTGGCCGCCGGAGAACTCGTGCGGGTAGCGCCCGGCGTGGGCGGGGTCGAGGCCGACCTGGGTGAGCAGGGCCGGGATCCGGGCCGCGATCACCGAGCGGTCGGTGCCGAGGGCCTGGAGCGGTTCGGCGATGATGTCGCCGATCGGCATCCGGGGGTCGAGCGAGGCCATCGGGTCCTGGAAGACGATCTGGAGCTGGGCGCGCAGCCGGTGGGCCGCGGCCTTGGAAAGCGTGGCGGTGTCCTGGTCGAGCAGGCTGATCCGGCCCGACTCGGGCTTGGCCAGGCTGAGGATCTCGAAGAGCGTGGTGGACTTGCCGGAGCCGGACTCGCCGACCAGGCCCAGGGTTTCGCCGCGGCGGATGTCCAGCTCGACGCCGTCCACCGCGTAGACCTCGCCGACCTTGCGCTTGAAGACGGTGCCCTTGAGCACCGGGAAGGTCTTGGTGAGGCCGGCGACGGAGAGGACGGACGGCAGCGTGGCGCGGTCGGCGACCGGAGCGGGGGCGGGCAGCGCGGGGACGGGGTAGACCTCGGCGGGGGCCGGGCGGGTGGTGGCGAGGTGGTCGGCGCGCAGGCAGGCGGCCTGGTGCGCGGCGGGGCCGGCGAGCGGCGGTTCGGCGGTCAGGCAGTCGGCGGTGGCCAGCGGGCAGCGCGGGGCGAACGGGCAGCCGGCGATCGGCGCGTCGAGCGCGGGCGGGTTGCCGGGGATCGGCACCAGCGGCCCGCTCTGGCGGTCCAGCCGTGGGACGGCGCCGATCAGGCCGAGCGTGTACGGGTGGTGCGGCGCGGCGAAGAGCTCGTCCACGCCGCTCGTCTCGACCACGCGCCCGGCGTACATCACCGCGACCCGGTCGGCCATCTGCGCGATCACGCCGAGGTCGTGGCTGACCAGGACGAGCGCGGCGCCGGTCTCCCGCTGGGCGGTCCGCAGCACGTCCAGGACCTGGGCCTGGATGGTGACGTCGAGCGCGGTGGTCGGCTCGTCGGCGAGCAGGATGTCGGGGGAGTTGGCGACGGCCATCGCGATCATCGCGCGCTGGCGCATGCCGCCGCTGAACTCGTGCGGGAAGCTGTCCAGCGCCCGGACCGGGTCCGGGATGCCGACCAGGTCGAGGAGTTCGGCGGCCCGGCGGCGGGCCGCGGCCTTGTCCACCCGCTGGTGCACCCGGACCGCCTCGGCGATCTGGTCGCCGATCCGGTAGACGGGCGTGAACGCGGAGAGCGGGTCCTGGAAGACCATCGAGATCCGCCGGCCGCGGATCCGGGTGAGCTCGGCGTTCGGCAGCCCGACCAGCTCGCGGCCGTCGAGCTGCACCGAGCCGCGCACGGTGGCCGTGCCCGGCAGCAGACCGAGCACGGCGAGCGCGGTGACGGACTTGCCGGAGCCGGACTCGCCGACGATGCCGAGCGTCTCGCCGTGGTGCAGCGTCAGGTCCACGCCGCGCACGGCCGAGGCGGCGGCCTTGCCGCGGGCGCCGGCGAAGTCGACGCGCAGGTCGCGCACCGAGAGCAGCGGCGATGCGATGACATTGCTGGTGGTCGTCGTCATGAGGAACTGCCCTTACGGAGCTTGCGAGTCGAGCGGGCGGAGCGGCGGCGCCCGGCGGCCGCGGTCGGGTCCAGCGCGTCGCGCAGCCCGTCGCCGATCAGGTTGACTGCCAGGACGAAGAGCACCAGCAGCCCGGCCGCGAAGTAGAACATCCACGGGTAGGTCGGCGCCGCGTCGGTGCCGTCGGCGATCAGCGTGCCGAGCGAGACGTCCGGTGGCTTCACACCGAAGCCGAAGTAGGAGAGCGCGGTCTCGCTCATCACGGCCGAGCCGACCGCGATGGTCGCGTCCACGATCAGGTAGGAGGCCGCGTTCGGCAGGATGTGCCGCCAGATGATCCGCATCGGCCGCACGCCCATGAACTGCGCGGCGCGCACGAACTCGCGCTGCTTGAGCGAGATCGTCATCGACCGCACCACCCGCGCGGTGATCATCCAGTTGAAGGCGGCGAGCAGGATCACGAAGGCGAGCCAGCCGCCGGACTTCAACTGCGGCGAGATGATGGTGATGATCAGGAAGCTGGGGAAGACCAGCATCAGGTCGACGAAGAAGATCAGCAGCCGGTCGGTCCAGCCGCCGAAGTACCCGGCGCAGGCGCCGACCAGGCCGGCCAGCACGGTCGACAGCAGCGCCACCAGCAGGCCGATGATCAGCGACTTCTGCAGCCCGCGCAGGGTCTGCGCGTACACGTCCTGGCCGAGCCCGCCGGTGCCGAACCAGTGGCTGGCGGAGGGGGGTTGGCGCAGCGCCGAGTAGTCGGTGTCGGTGTAGCTCCAGTGCGTGAAGTACGGTCCGACGAAGGCCAGCAGGAACAGCAGGACGACGACCACCAGCCCGCCCAGCGCACCGCGGGCGGCCAGCAGCCGGCTCAGCACCAGCCGTCCGCGACTCGTCGGCCGCCGGGCGGCGGGTGCGACCGGAGGGGTGGCGGTGGTGGCGGTGGTCAGCACGGTTTCCTCCATCACGCACGCACCCGGGGGTCGAGCGCGGCGTGCAGCGTGTCGGCCACCAGGCCGGAGGCCAGGATGGTGACCGCCGTGAAGAGGTTGACCGCGACCACCGCGTTGACGTCGTTCTCGTTGATCGAGTTGATGAACCACTCGCCCATGCCGTGCCAGCCGAAGATGACCTCGGTGAAGGTGGCGCCGGTGAAGATGCCGATGAAGTTGTAGGCGAACAGCGTGGACATCGGGATCACCGCCGTGCGCAGCCCGTGTTTGAGCAGCGCCCGGCGCCGGCTCAGGCCCTTGGCCTCGGCGGTGCGCAGGTAGTCCGAGCCGAGCACGTCCAGCATCGTGCCGCGCTGGTAACGGCTGTACGTGGCAAGGCCGCCCAGTGCGAGCGAGAGCGTGGGCAGCAGCAGGTGGACGCCCCAGTCGGACAGTTTCGCGCCCAACCCGCCGCTCAGCCCGGGGGTTTCGTAGCCGGTGAAGTTGATCAGCTGGTGCCCGGTGCTCTGGTTGAGCGCGATCGCGCCGTTCTTCAGGAAGAGCGCGAGCAGGAACACCGGGGTGGAGAGCATCACGAACGAGAAGACGGTCAGCGCCCGGTCGGAGATCCGGTACTGGCGCACCGCGCCCCAGGCTCCGGCGGCCACCCCGAGCAGCATGCCGAGCAGGCTGCCGATGATCAGCAGTCGCAGCGAGACGCCGATCCGGCGGCCGAACTCCGCGTTGATCGAGGTGTCGTGGATGCTGCGCCCCAGGTCGCCGTGGAGCAGCAGGCCGCTCGCCCAGTGGCCGAACCGGACGGCGACCGGGGTGTGGTCGTTGATCCCGAGCGCGCTGAGCTGACGGTCCACCGCGGCCGCCGACGGGCGGGGCTGCTTGGCCTCGAAGTAGGCACGCGGGTTGAGCGACGCACTGGAGAGCGCATAGGCCAGGAAGAGCGAGACGACCAGCAGAGCCGCGTAGTAGGCGAGGCGTTTCGCCAGGTACCGCAGCATCAGCGGCCTCTGCTTGCGGCGTCGCTGCCGCTGTCTGTCTCCAACATCATGACCAAATGCCTTCGTTAGACGGGTTTTTGAAGCAGCATCGCGCAGCGGAATTCTGTGACCGGTTGACCGGCCGGTCAAGGCCGCGCGCAGGAATGCTCCACCCGGTTCAGTGAACCAGCAGGTCAGAGTGTTGCAGCGGGATACGGACACGGTGTTGCGACAGTGTTGCGGCGGATGACGATCCGATCAGAAGTGAACACCGCCCCCTAGTGGGCGAACTGATCCGCTGTTACCTTCGGCTCGGCTGGGCACTGGCTTGTCTGCCCACGTTCAAGGTCCGCCATGCCTGGCGGCCGCCAACTCACCCGAGATCTTCGGAGGAACCCCCCATGGACGCACCTGTCCAGCGCCGCCGCCGGCTCACCCACTCGCTGGTCCTCGCCACCGCGCTGGTGCTGTCGGTGGCCGCGTGCAGTTCGCACGGCTCGGGCAACGGAGACGGCGTCGCCAGGAGCGCCCAGCCAAGACTGAATTCGACCGACATCAATCCACAGCCGGTCTCCGCGCTGAAGCAGGGCGGCGAGCTGCGCCAGTGGCTGGAGCAGTGGGTCGACCAGTGGAACCCGTACGAGGTGGACGGCACCTACGGCGACTCGGTCGAGATGATGAAGATGATGGAGCCGGAGCTGTTCCGGGTGGACGCCAGCGGTGTCTTCCAGCCGGTGCCGGAGTTCCTCCAGTCGGCCACCGTGGTCTCCACCTCGCCGCAGGTGGTGCTCTACAAGCTCAACCCGAAGGCCAAGTGGTCGGACGGCAAGGCGCTCGGCTACCTGGACTTCAAGGCGGTCTGGCAGGCCGACAACGGTCAGAACTCGGCGTACAACTCGGCCACCACCTCCGGGTACGACCAGATCAGCGACGTCTCGCAGGGTGACGACGCGACCCAGGTCAAGGTCACCTTCAGCAAGCCGTATGCGGACTGGCAGAGCCTCTTCATCCCGCTGCTGCCGGCGGCCGGGATCGGCACCCCGGACCAGTTCAACAAGGGCTGGGTGGAGCAGGTGCCGATCACCGGCGGCCCGTTCAAGATCGGCTCGGCGGACAAGACGGCGCAGAGCATCACGCTGGTGCCGGACCCCAACTGGTGGGGCACCAAGCCGGTGTTGGACAAGTTCGTCTACCGGGTGCTGTCCGCCTCGGCGGTCACCCAGGCCTTCCTGAACAACGAGATCGACGCGGCGAGCGCCGGCAACGCGGACGCCTACAGCCAGCTGAGCGGTGACAAGGACGCGGTGATCCGCACCTCCAGCCCGTGGGACGAGGTGCACATCTCGTTCGGCTCCAACGGTGCGCTGGCCGACCAGCGGGTGCGCCAGGCGCTGCAGAAGGCGATCGACCGGCCCTCGCTGATCAAGGTGATCAGCCAGGGTGTGCCGGTCACCTTCCCGCTGCTCGGCAACCACCTCCTGATGACCAACCAGGCCGGCTACCAGGACAATTCGGGGCAGTGGGGCACCTTCGACCTGGCCGGGGCCAAGCAGCTGCTGACCGAGGCGGGCTGGCAGGACGCGGGGGCGGGCAAGCCGCGGACCAAGAACGGCCAGCCGCTGGAGCTGCACTTCGTCCAGAACCAGGGGGCCGCGCAGCAGCAGTCCGACATGATCGCCGCCGTCCAGGGCATGTTGCTGCAGGCCGGCGTGAAGATCGACATCGACCAGGTGCCGGAGAACGACTTCTTCGAGAAGTACGTCAACCTGGGCAAGTTCGACCTGGCGACCTGGCGCAACACCGGCTCGTTCCCGCCCTCGCTGGCGGTGCCGTTCTACCAGATGCCCTCGGGTGACAACGTCTACGAGAACTACTCGAAGCTGAGCACGCCGGAGATCGACAGCCTGCTCAAGCAGGCGGCCTCGACGCTGGATCCGGCCGCGGCCGCGAAGCTCTACAACCAGGCGGACGCGAAGATCTGGGAGCTGGGCCACACCCTGGAGATCTACCAGCGTCCGTCGGTCGGCGCGTACCGCAAGGGCCTGGCCAACTACGGTGCCAGTGGTCTCGCGGACACCGACTACACCAAGGTCGGCTGGCAGAAGTAGCGGTGACTGTACGTCAGTAGTGCGCTGTCAGCAGTGCGCCGGCGGGGTGTGCTGTCGGGCAGCGCGGTGATCACGAGATCGGCTCGGCCGGGGTCGGAGGTATGCCGCCCCCGTCCCCGCCGCGCCGGCCTTGACCTTCCGCGATGCCCGCAGGACGCCCTTCTGCTGTGCCACTGGGAGGGAATCTATCGGGACATTCGGGGCGTTCGCATCCTGCGACACCCGATCCGGGCCTGCCGATCGTGACGCTGTCACCCGGTTCGCGCACTTCCTCGTCAACTCTCCTTGACCGCAGGCGGACCGGCCCGCGGGCCGGTTGCGCGGCCCAGGTGACATCGGCCGTGGCATGCCGGTGCGGTGCGTGCGCGGAGCTCCGCTGACTGCCACCATCGGCCCGGGGGTCACCCGGCTCCCGTCGTCAGCACCGAAGAGGGCCGCCCCCGATGACCACTGGACCCGCCGCCGCACCGGCTCCCGCCCCGGACCCGGTGGTGCGCCGGATGGTGTCGCGCAGTCGCGACGAGGCGCACCGCACGTCCACTCCACTGGAACTCTTCTTCGACCTCTGCTTCGTGGTCGCGGTCGCCCAGGCGGGGCGGCAACTCGCGCTGGCGCTGGCGGAGGGGCATCTGCGGCTGGCGCTGGTCGGCTACCTGCTCGCGTTCTTCGCCGTGTGGTGGGCTTGGATGAATTTCACCTGGTTCGCCTCGGCCTACGACTGCGACGACGTGCCGTACCGGATCACCACGCTGGTGCAGATCACCGGTGCGCTGATCCTGGCGGCCGGGATCCCGCGGCTCTTCGTCGACCGCGACTTCACGCTCGGCGTGCTCGGGTACGTGGTGATGCGGCTCGCGCTGGTCACCCAGTGGCTGCGCGCGGCGCGCGGCGAGCACGGCGCGGCGCGGCGGATGGCGTACCGGTACGCGGCCGGGATCGCGCTGGTGCAGCTCGGCTGGGTGCTGGTGCTGCTGCTGCCGAACTCGGCGATCCCGTACGTGGTGCCGGTGGGCGTGCTGGCCGAACTGTCGGTGCCCGCGATCGCCGAGCGGAACGCGCAGACCAGCTGGCACCCGCACCACATCACCGAGCGGTACGGGCTCTTCACGCTGATCGTGCTCGGCGAGACGGTCTCGGCGGCCACCGTCGCGGTGCAGACCGCGGTGGACGAGCACGAGGCGCTCGGCGAGCTGATCCCGATCGCGGTCGGCGGCCTGCTGCTCTGCTTCTCGGCCTGGTGGATCTACTTCGCGGCGCCCGTCCACCAGCACCTGCGGTCCAACAGACAGGCCTTCCTGTGGGGTTACGGGCACTATCTGATCTTCGGATCGGCCGCCGCGATCGGCGCCGGCCTGGAGGTCGCGGTCGAGCACGCGGTGGGCCAGGCGCACATCTCGGCGGCGGCCGCGACGGCCGCGGTGACCGTGCCCGGGGCGCTCTACCTGGCCACCGTCTGGGCGCTGCACTCGCGGCACAGCAAGCGCGGGGCCTCGCTGTGGGTGCTGCCGGTGGCCGCGGCGGCGGTGCTGGCCTGCACGGCGGCGGGGGAGCCGGGGGTGCTCGCGGCGGGGCTGGTGGCGGCGGCAGCGGTCGCGGTCGGGGTCTGGCTGCACAGCCGGGAGCCGGGGCAGGGGCAGGGCCCGGGCCCGGGGCGGGGGCTGCGCGCGCCGGCCGGGTGAGCACGGGTTCTGTCGGTGCCGCGTGCCACGATCCGGTGGACACCCCCGTCCCGGAAGGACACCCCCGCCGTGCCGCAGCAGCTCGCCGACCAGCCGTACGCCCACCTGCTCCGCCCGCACGAGGGCCCGCTGCGCGCCGACGCCCGCTACGACACCGAGCACTTCGCCGGCGTCAGCCTGGACGGCGTGCGGGCGACCGGCGCGAGCTTCCTGGAGTGCGCGTTCACCGGCGTCTCGGTGAGCGACGCGAAGTTCCGCCAGGCCCGGTTCACCGAGGTCTGGCTGGAGCAGTGCCGCTGGGTGGCCACCGAACTGGTGGAGAGCGAGTGGCAGGACGCCACCGTGGTGGGCGGCCTGTTCGCCGGAATCGCGGCGTACGGCTCGGCGCTGCGCCGGGTGACGGTGCGCCAGTGCAAGCTGGAGGCGGTCAACCTGCGCTCCGCGGTGCTGCGCGACGTGGTCTTCGAGGACTGCCAGCTGCGCGACGTGGACTTCGGCGGGGCGAAGCTCACCGGCGTCTCGTTCCCGGGCAGTTCGCTGGAGGAAGTGCGGTTCGCCGGAGCGCAGTTGTCGAAGACCGACCTGCGCGGCGCGACCCGGCTCGGCCTGCCGGACGGGCACGAGGGGCTGCGTGGCGCGATGATCTCCTCGCCGCAGCTGTTCGAGCTGGCCCCGCAGTTCGCGCAGGCGCTCGGCGTGGTGGTCAAGGACTGACCGCGCTTGGGCGGCGATGCAGGGGCGGCCATGCGTGGGCCGACCTGCGCGAAAGCCTGTGGAGGCCGTGAGTTCACCGCGCGGATGCTCGCTGTCCGGGGAGAGAACAGTCTGACAAACCTCGGTCATAGGTGCTGACTCCTGCCCACTTGCTGGGTCAGGATGTCGCGCGGCCCATGTTGTACACACAACCTGTTCTTCCCCCGGAGCTCTGGTCGGTACTGCATGCGGACAGGGCCAGTTGCGTCCCGGTACTCCCACCGTGACGCAGGCACGCCGCCGGGCGCGGCGCATCCGAGAGGTTGGCGAATCCGATGACAGAGCTGAGCCGCAGGACGTTCATGGCCGTGTCGGCGAGCGCGGCGGCCGGTGCCGCGGTGGCCGGGACGGTCGGTGCCGCTGGCGCCGCCAGTGCCGCGGGTGCGGCCGGCACGCCGGGCACCGCGTCGGCCGGTACGACGTCGCTCAGCACCACGGGCACCATCACCGATGCCCAGCACATCGTGATCCTGATGCAGGAGAACCGCAGCTTCGACCACTACTTCGGCACGCTGCAGGGCGTGCGCGGCTTCGCCGACCGCAGCGCGATCCAGATCGCCGGTGGCTACAGCGTCTTCAATCAGCCGAACGGCCTGTTCGCCCGCCAGTACCCGTGGGCCTTCAACCCCGCGAAAACCGGCGCGGGCTCCAGCGCGGAGACCACCGCGCAGTGCAACGGCGACCTCTCGCACGCCTGGTCCGACCAGCACAAGGCCTGGAACGGCGGCAAGATGGACTCCTGGGTCTCGGCCAAGGGCAACGTCCGCACGCTCGGCTACCTCCAGCGCTCCGACATCCCGTTCCACTACGCGCTGGCCGACAACTGGACGATCTGCGACGCGTACCACTGCTCGGTGCTGAGCGCGACCGGCCCGAACCGCACCTACCACTGGTCCGGCATGATCGACCCGGCCGGCACCGCGGGCGGCCCGGCCTACGACGGCGGCAGCGAGTCCAACCTGGGCTGGCAGACGTACGCCGAGGCGCTGGAGGACGCGGGCGTCAGCTGGAAGGTCTACCAGAACGCCGCCGACAACTTCGGCGACAACGCGCTGGCCTACTTCAAGGCCTTCACCAGCGCGCCGGCCGGCAGCGACCTGGCGGTCAAGGGCATGGGCTCGGTGCCGAAGGTCACCGGCCGCACCCCCGACGACATCGCCGCCGCGATCAAGGCCGACGTGCTGGGCGGCACGCTCCCGCAGGTCTCCTGGATCGTCGCCGACCAGCAGTCCTCCGAGCACCCGTACGCCACCCCGGAGGACGGCGCGCACTTCGTGCACATGGTGATGGACGCGCTGAACGCCGACTCCGACGTGTTCAACTCGACCATCCTGCTGATCAACTACGACGAGAACGACGGCTTCTTCGACCACGTCCCGCCGCCGGTCGCGCCGGCCGGCACCGCCGGCGAGTTCTACAGCTCGACCAACATCGGCATGGGCTTCCGGGTCCCGCTGATCGCCATCTCGCCCTGGAGCCGCGGCGGTTGGGTGAACTCCCAGGTGTTCGACCACACCTCGGTGCTGCGGTTCCTGGAGGTCTGGACGGCCGCCCAGGGCACGCCCGCCACCTGCGCCAACATCAGCGACTGGCGGCGCAGCGTCGCCGGCGACCTGACCGGCATCTTCGACTTCGCCAACCCGGTCTACGGGATGCCCGCGCTGCCCGACACCTCGCAGACCATCGGCCTGACCACCTGCGGCCCGCTGGGCAACCCGTCGCCGACGAACAACGCGCTGCCCGCGCAGGAGTCCGGCACCCGCCCGGCCCGCGCACTGCCGTACCAGCCGAACGCCAACCTCGACCACCTGGAGCTCGACTCCGCGACGGTGATGAAGGTCTGGCTGAAGATGGAGAACACCGGCACCGAGACCGCGCACTTCGCCGCCTACGCCAACGCCCACCGCAGCGGCGGTCCGTGGCAGTACACGGTGGCCGCCGGCGGCGACGCCAGCGACTTCTTCAACTGCGGCTCCGGCTACGGCAACGGCCCGTACGACCTGAGCGTGGTCGGCCCGAACCGCTTCCTGCGCCGCTTCCAGGGCGACACCACGAAGGCGGGCAAGAGCGTGCTCTGCACCGCCTCGTACGCCACCGCCCCCGACACCGGCCAGCTGGCGCTCTGGTTCGCCTTCGCCAACAACGGCTCCAGCGCGGCCACCTTCACCGTCACGTCGAACAACTACCGCACCGACGGCCCCTGGACCTACCAGGTCCCGGCCGGCGGCACCGTGAGCGACCACTGGAACGCGGTCGCCTACAACAACGGCTGGTACGACTTCACCGTCACCGTGAGCTCCGACAGCAGCTGGTCCCAGCGCTTCACCGGCCACCTGGAGACGGGCGCGGCCAGCGTCACCGGCTGAGCACCGCGGGTGTGACGGACGGCCGGGCCCGTACGCGCGCTGCGCGGGGCCCGGCCGTCCGCTCGCGGGAGGGATCCTGATGGAAATCGGCCTGCCTGCCGGGCCGGTGGAGCCGTAGCCTCTCGGTATGCCCGCCTCGGAGAGACCCTCGCCGCGCCTGCTGGACCCGTCCGACGACCCCTACGACTTCGATGTCTTCGACGCCTTCTTCCGCCGTCAGAGCCGGTTGGCGCAGTGGCGCATGCGGTCGCGCGCGTGCGCCGTCGGCGACCGGGTCGTCGCGACGGCCGGCGCGATGCTGATCGCCCTCGTGGCGGTCGACGACGTGGTGTCGTGGCCCTCGCGGCGGGTCCTGCTCGACCACCAATGGCTGGCAGTTGTCGCGGGAGTCGTCCTCTTCCCGTGCATGGCATGGGTGTTCGTGTCCGGGATCGTGACGAGAGGCCTGCGGATCAGCGAGAGGCCGGGCGTCCCCAGCAATCGCGCCACGAGTCGGATGCTCCGGCGGGCCATGCGCCCCAGCAGGCGGGTGTGGCTCGGCCTCGTGGCGCTCGGCGTCCTGTGCGCGGGTGTGGTGGTCGGCGGCTTCGTCGTGGGAGCGGCCAAGGGCAAGGCTCAGGAACTGCCGGGCCCGCGCTACGAAGTCTCGACGCAGGACCTCAACGACTCCGACTGGACGCAGGTTTCGGCGGGCGAGTACGCCGACTGGCAGGCGAGGTTCGTCCGGGAGGACGGATTCTTCACCCTGTTCGGCCTCGTCCTGATCGCCACCAGCGCCGGGCAGTTGCAACTGCGGCGGACAGCACTGGAGGCGGCCCCGATCGGCCGTTGACTGCCGCCCACCGGCTACGGCAGTGGCCGAGCCGCCACGGGCTCCAGCCGCAGCCGCTGGGACGGCCAGGACGGCGGCTCGGCCGGGCCGAACCAGACCCGGACGTCCTCCCCGGTGCGGACCGGCAGCAGCGGGTAGTCGTTCTCGGCGTGCTCGGTGCGGTGCAGCGCATGGCCCGGGCCCAACTGCCGTGCGGCGTACTCGTCGAACGCGGCCGCGTCCGACGGGTGGCAGACGGTCACGGCCAGCTCGCGGGTGCCCGGCTCCGGCGTGAAGCCCGGGCCGCGCAGCAACAGGACGTTGTCACTGTCGAGCATGGTGGCGTTGGCCGCCTCGCGGTGCTCCCGCCAGACCGGGCCGGTGTAGAACGCCTCCAGCGAGCGCCGACGGTGCGTCATGTCGGGGAACCCGCGCAGCCAGACGAAGCGGTCCGGGTCGTCAAGGTCGCGGAACCGGCCGCCGAGGGTGATGCCGACCGCCTGCTGGCCGGTCACGAACTCACGCTCGAACAGCTCGATCAGCGTCTCCCGGGCGCCGGGATGCAGGGTGTACTGCCGGAGTTCGACGATGCTCATGCGCCGCAGGCTAGGGGCATTCCCCTGACATCCCCTGTCAGTGGAGTTCGGGCAGTCTGCCGGCCTGGCCGGAGTCGCGCTCGGATATCGATGACCCGGTCGGAGTTCCGTCCGGGGCGAACGCGTGGTGGAAGGTGAAGGCATCCGGCGCGGAGCCGCGGTCCTGGAGGTGTTCCAGCCTGGAGACCCCGTCCTGCCAGGTGGGTGTCACGCCGTCGGAGACCCACCAGAAGACGTAGTTCGGGTGTGCCGACCGCTCGAACCAGTCGTGACGCCTTTTCAGCGCCTCACGGTGCATACCGGTGTAGATGGCGTCGAAGGCGGGGCGTAGGTCGGTCCAGAGCGAGAGGGACGCGGCCAGGGCGGTGGTCTCCGGCGTGCGGCCCTTGCCGTACCAGGTCGGTACGGCGAACTCCCCCCAGGCGCCCCAGTCCGCCTCGAAGAGCCCACCCCGGGCGCCGGGTGCCGCTTCGGCATGACCGAGGTACCCGGGGTGCCGGCTGATCGTCCGGTAGATGGCCGCGCCGGCGTCGTAGAACTCGCCCGTGAGAGGCGCGGGATCGGCGAGAGCTGACTTCAGGACGCCGAATGTGTACAGCGCGAGATGGGGCATGCGTCTCTCCCTGCTTGGGGGGTACCTGTGGGGGGCCTGGTGCGGATCCGGCTCGGCAGGTGAACGTAGCTGCTTCCGCGGGCTATGTCGACGTTGCGTTTTCCCTGTCCAGGTGCCCTCTTGGGCTGCGAATCCCTCGCCGATAAATCGCTTTCCGGCTGCCGGAACACGGTGATAGAACTCCGGATTGCAAGAGGCTCCCGGCGCCGCAGCAGGTGGCCCTTTCCGCGGGGACGAAAGTCCGTCGCCCCCTCCGTCGCCCCCCTCCGTCACCCGGCCGATAGGCAGTCTCCGCATGTCCACCATCCTGGCGCCGCTGCGCCTTCCCCCGTTCCGACGGCTCGTCCTGGGCCGCGCCGCGAACATGCTGGGGAGCGGGGTCGCGCCCATCGCGCTCGCCTTCGCGGTGCTCCGGCTCACCGGCTCGCCGACCCAGCTCGGTCTGGTGGTCGCGGTGCGCTCGCTCTTCAACGTGGCGTTCGTGCTCTTCGGCGGTGTCGTCGCCGACCGGATGCCGCGCCGCCTGGTGTTGGTCGGGTCGAGCGCACTCAGCGCGGCCAGCCAGGGAGCGCTGGCGGCCCTCGTGCTCACCCACCACGCGACGATCCCCTGGCTGCTGGTGCTCTCCGCGTGCAACGGCACGTTCTCCGCCTTCGCGATGCCCGCCTCCTCCGCGCTGCTGCCGCAGACGGTGCCGGACGAGCTGCGCCGTCAGGCCAACGCGCTCAACAGGATGGCCGCGAACGGCTCGATGATCGGCGGGGCCGCGCTCGGCGGCGCGGTGGTGGCCGCCGCCGGTCCGGGCTGGGGCCTGGCGATCGACGCGACGATGTTCGCCCTCTCGGGCCTGTTCTTCGCCGGCATCCGGGTCGGGCCGACCACAGCGCCCTCCCAGGACTCCGCGTCCGCGTCCTCGTCCGCGTCGGCAGGCAGTGGCATGCTGCACGAACTGCGGGTCGGCTGGCAGGAGTTCACCGCCCGGCGCTGGGTGTGGACGATCGTGGCCACCTTCTGCTTCCTCAACGCCGCATACTCGGGCGCCGTGGGGGTGTTGGGCCCGACCATTGCCGAGAAGTCCTTCGGCAGCGGTGGTTGGGGGCTGGTGCTGGCCGGTGAGACCGTCGGCATGCTGGCCGGTGGCGTGGTCGGGCTGCGGGTACGGCCGCAACGGCCGCTGCTGGTCGGGGTGGTGTGCATGGCAGGGTGCGCGCTGTTGCCCTTCGGGCTGGCCCTCGGCATGCCCGTGGTGGTCCTGGCCGGGGTGAACTTCCTGGCCGGCGTGGGCGTGGAGCAGGGCGCGATCGCCTGGGACACCTGCCTGCAGCAGGAGATCCCCGAGGACCGGCTGGCACGCGTCTACTCCTACGACGCGCTCGGCTCGTTCGTGGCCATTCCGCTCGCGCAGGCGACCGTCGGCCCGCTCAGTGCGGCGATCGGCGTGCACGCCACGCTGCTCGGCGCCGGCGTGGTGATCCTCGGCTGCACGGTGGCCATGCTCGCGGTGCGCGACGTCCGCGTGATGCGGGTCAGGGCCGCAGCTCCGGTCACGGCCCCGGTCGTTGCTCCCGTCGCTGCCTCGGCCCCTGCTCCACAGTGAGCCAGGCGTGTCGGGGGCGGCTGCTACCGTCCACGCATGGGAAAGCGTGTGCCATTCACCGGTGGCGAGAAGGAAAGCCTGTACGTAGCCCTCGACCGGCATCGGGATGCGGTGCTGTGGAAGCTCGAGGGCCTCGACGACGAGCAGCTGCGGCGACCGATGACCCCCTCGGGGACCAACCTGCTGGGCCTGATCAAGCATCTGGGCGGCGCCGAACTCGGCTGGTTCTGCGAGAGCTTCGGCCGTGAAACGGGCCCGCTGCCGTTCGACTTCGAGGTCGACGAGACCTCCGACATGCGCGTGGAGCCGCACGAGTCCACGGCCGACATCCTGGACTTCTACGCCCGCGCCCGAGCCGCTGCCGACGCGGTGATCGGCGAGCTGGACCTGGACGACCTCGGCAAGGCGTGGTTCGGCGACGAGGTGTCGCTGCGCTGGGTGCTCATCCACATGACCACCGAAGTCGCGCGGCACGCCGGTCACATGGACATCCTGCGCGAGCTCATCGACGGATCGGCCGGCGTCAGCAAGCCCAGCTGACGCAAGTCCACCTGACGCGGGCCGAGTAGTGGTGTGAACGTGCGTGGCCTCGGCAGGGAGTGCCGGGGCCACGCAGTGGGTGGTTCAGTTGGCCATGCTGAAGTCGCCGGCGACCGGTGCGGCGATCTTGTCGACGCCGGTCAGCGCGGTGAGGCTGGTGACCGGCGTGCTGCTGTCGGTGGTGGTGCCGTTGGCGAGCTGGCCGGAGCCGTTGTTGCCCCAGGAGCGCACGGTGTTGTCGCCGAGCAGGGCGATGGTGTGCTCGCGGCCGCCGGCGATCAGCTGGACGCCGGTCACGCCCGGCACGGGGACGGGCTTGTTGCGGTAGTCGGTGGTGCCGTCGCCGAGCTGGCCCGAGGTGTTCTGCCCCCATGCGGTGAGGCTGTTGTCGGTGCCGGTCACGGCCAGGCTGTGATTGCAGCCGGCCGCGATCAGCGAAACGGTCCCGGCTCCGATCGCCGTCTCGACGGGGGTGGAGCGGTTGATCGTCGATCCGTCGCCGAGCTGCCCGGTGGCGTTGTACCCCCAGGCCTTCACCACGTTCCCGCTGCCGCCGGTCGCGCCGACCAACGCGAGGTTGTGGTTGCCACCGGCGGCGATCCGGGTGACGCCGGTCAGGCCGGTGACCGGGGAAGAAACGTTCCGGCTGGCCGAAGTGCCATCGCCCAGCTGGCCGTTGATGTTGTAGCCCCAGGCCCAGACGGTGCCGTCCTCGCGCAGGGCGAGGCTGTGGTTGAGGCCACCGGCGATCGCGATCACCTTGTTGAGGCCCTCGACCCGCACGGGGACGCTGCTGTCCATGTTGGTGCCGTTGCCGAGCTGGCCGTAGTTGTTGCGCCCCCAGGCCACCACGGTCTGGTCGGCCAGCAGAGCCAGGCTGTGGTAGCCGCCCGCCGCGATGTCGGTGGCGTCGGAGAGGTTGACGACCTGACCGGGTGCGTTGTGGCTGAACACCGTGCCGTCGCCGAGCTGGCCGGAGCCGTTGGCGCCCCAGGACTGGACGGTGCGGTCGGTCAGCAGGGCCAGCCCGTGGCCGTTGGTGGCGCCGGCGCCACCGGCGGCGATCTTCACCACCTCGGCGCTGGTCAGCCCGAGCACGGTGGTGGCGGTGGTGCGGAAGTCGGTCCAGGTGCCGTCGCCGAGCTGGCCGGAGCGGTTGTTGCCCCAGGACTTCAGCCTTTTCTCTTGCATCAACGCCTCCCGGACGAGTCGGTGAGACGCCCACGCGTTCTCACTCACGCGCATCATCCGGTGTACACGAGGCGAGATCGGCACCAGATATATCGATCTTCACTCGAAGGGGTGAATCTCTCGGATTCCGGGTTTGCCGGAGCCGGCGTGAGGAAGCCGCCGGGGTGCTCAGCGGAAGGCCGGGGCGTTGCGTTCGGCCCAGGTGGCGAAGGTGCCCGGAGCCCGGCCCAGGACGCGCTCGATGTCGGGGTTCACCTGCTGCTCGTCCTCGGTCGGCTCGCCCAGGATGGCCAGGGTGCCCTCGACCACGGGCAGCGGCATGAACTGCGCCATCTGCTCGTGTGCCTGCGCGCGGGTCTGCTCGGTGAAGTGCACCGGCTCGCCCAGTGCCGCGGCGATCGCCGCGGCGCGCTCGCGCGGGGTGGTGGAGGTGGGGCCGGTCAGGGTGTAGGTGGCGCCCCGGTGGTCGTCCGGGCCCTGCAGGACGGCGGCGGCGATCGCGGCCACGTCCTCGGGATCGACGAAGGGCAGGCCGACGTCACCGAACGGTGCCTCGGCCGCCCGCCGGGTGCGGATCGACTCGGCCCAGGCGAAGACGTTGGTCATCATGCCGCCCGAGCGCAGGACGGTCCAGTCGAGCCCGGACGCCTGCACGGCCGTCTCGAACGCGACCGGGTGCCGGTAGACCTGCGGCCGGGTCCCCGCGCCCTGCGAGGAGAGCAGCACCACCTGGCTGATCCCGGCGGCCCGCGCTGCCGCCAGGATGCCGTCCGGGTCCTCGCCGGCCACCAGCAGGAACAGTGCCCGTGCGCCGGCGAAGGCGTCCCGCAGTCCGGCCGGCTCGGCCAGGTCGGCGGCGACCGCCCGTACCCCCGGCGGGACGTCGGCCTCGGTGATGTGTCGCGCCACGGCCGTCACCGGCAGCTGTGCCTCGGTGAGCATCCGCACCAGCGCCCGCCCGACGTTACCGGTCGCACCCGTCACAACGATCATGTCGATCTCCTCGGTTCGTTCGTCTGAGTCAGTCTGAGTTAGTTGACTGACTTACTCCGTCGAGAGAGAAGCTAGCACGGGGGCAGGGGTGGCTGTCTATAGTTAGTCGGGTGACTGACTCAACTGATTCCCGGCCGCCCCGCGCGGCAGCGGCCGCCGGCAAGCGGCAGCGACTGGTGGCGGCCACCGCCCGGGTCCTGCACGAGCAGGGCGTGGAGCGCACGACCATCGCCGACATCGCCCGCGCCGCCGACGTCCCGGCGGGCAATGTCTACTACTACTTCAAGACCAAGGACGAGCTGGTCGAAGCCGCGCTCGCCGAGCAGTCCGGCTACCTGGCGAACCTGACCCACCAGCTCGACCGGCTCCCCGACCCGCGCGAACGCCTCAAGAGCCTGGTCGCCGCGTGGGTCGAGCAGCGCGACACCGCGGCCCGCTTCGGCTGCCCGACCGGCACGCTGGCCGTCGAGCTCGACAAGCGGGCCGAGGGTGGGCTCGACCTGGCGGTGGGCCAGGTCATCCGTCAGCTGCTGGACTGGGTGGAGCAGCAGTACCGCGAGCTGGGCGTGGCCGACCCCGAGGACCACGCCCTGGCGCTCGTCGGCGCCTACCAGGGCATGTCGCTGCTCACCAACGCGCTGCGCGACCCGGAGATCATGACCCGCGGGGGAGCCAGGCTCGCCCGCGAGCTCGACGGCCTGGCGGCTGACGGCTGACGGTTGTCAACTGACGGCTGACGGCCTGAGCTGACGCGTACCGGCGGGCGGGGTGATCACGCACTGCTTCGGTTTCCGGCCGCCAGGGGCCATGTTCGAGCCAGTTGTGCACAATCACGGCTCCTGGACCGCCGGCCGGGACCATTCTGTTGCTGCCGTCCCAAGTAGCAGGCCTGCCACGGGAGATGACACCCCGGGCCGAGCCGCTGCTTGACGAGTTCGCTGAGGTAGGGAGTACTCGCCGTGCCGTCCTTGCTGAACTACGCCGTCATCACCGATCCGACCCCGCTGCAAGCGTCACAGCCCGGGGCACCGTCCGTTGGAACGGTGTACGTGATCGTCTCCAACACCCACCAGTCCGACGTGAGGTGGGAGTTCATCGATGTGGAGATACCGGTCGGCGGCGGCCCCGACGATCTGACGGGTAATCCCACGGCGATCAGCGCGCGCATCGACTCGAACTACACGGTGCAGGGGGAGAATCCGGTCTTCGGCTGGGACGCTACGCTCGGCCGCTTCAGGGCGCATGACCCCTCGGTGACGAGGCTGACCCTGCCTGCCCACCAGTCGTTTGCCCTGGTGCTGGAAGACATACCCGTCTCCAGTGCGGAGGGGTTGGTTCGCCTGCAGATACACGAGCGGTCCGGCGGCGGCGACAGCAACATACCCGTTCGGAAGGCTGATTTCGTCACCACCCTCGGGTTGGTGAAGCAGGCTCCGAAGATCCCGTGCAACTTCCGTCCGGAAAAGAACTCACTGGTGGACGTCGACGCGGGCGCGAACGTCGTTCTGAGGTGGGAGGGGCCCGACAACCTCGACTACTGGATCCGTGATCCGGAGGGGAACGAGGTGCTCGCCCAGTCGGCGGCCCAGGGGCCTCGGGTGGTTCGGCAGTCCTACACCTGGTCGCCCACCTCCGCCCCGAAGCGAGGCACCACCTACACCCTGATTGCCGGGACGGCCGGCGCCGGCGCCGGGCAACAGCAGCAGGGGTACTTCCTCACCACCACGGTCCATGCCCGCGTTCCCGAGTTCGACAGCGGGACGCGCACTCCGTGGGTCGAGGGGACGCCGAACAAGAGCCGTGTCACCTTCACCGCAGCAGGGGTGGAGGTTCGCAACGGGACCGGCGGATGGGGAACCGTCGCGGCCGACAGCCTCGAGGTGGACCGGGTGAACACCGGCTCGGTGCACGGCCGCAACTCCGACGACGGGTGGATCGACTTCCCGAAGGCCGGACTGCACGTACACCGGGACGGGCAGCCGCAGTTGGGCACCATCTCGGCCGGCACGGTCGATGTGGACCGGGTGGACACCGGCTCGGTGCACGGCCGTAATTCCAACGACGGGTGGATCGACTTCCCGAGTGCCGGGGTGCAGGTCCGGGACGGACAGAACGACCTGGGCGTCCTCACGGCCGGAAAGGCCGACGTGGACGAGCTGCTCGCCGGCGAGGGGCGGGTGAAGGGTCACCTTGCCGTCGAAGGCGGCTTGAAGGTCAGCGACGGGGGCGAGCCGGCACTGGAAGCCGCTGACGACGGGGTGACGGTCCGCAATGGGCTGTCGGTTTCCGGGGGTGGCGATATCAAGGGCGTGGTGGAGCTCCACAACGGCATTTTCGTCCACATCGATGAGCTCAACTACGTCTCGGCGGGCACCGGTATGGGCGGGATGGCAATCAAGGGCAATCTCGCCGTCACGGGAACGATCCTGGCGGAGACCGACACGGAGGGCAGGAAGGTCTAGGCGAGGAGTCGCTCGAGCCGGTTGTGGCGCGCTGCGATGGACGAGCCGGCCGTGCGCCACGAGGCAACCGTGCTGGTCGCAGCCATCAACGAATGGCTGCGACCGGCCCGTTCGGGAGTCAGTCGAGGATGGCGTCAAGCTCGACTTCGACGAGCCATTCGGGATCGATGAAGCGTGAGACCTCGACGAAGGTGCAGGCCGGCCGGATGGCCGCGAAACGCTCTCCGTGCGCTCGCGCGGCTTCCTTCCAGCGTGTGACGTCGGTGAGCATGATGCGGGTCCGCACGACGTCCCCCAGTGACGCCCCCGCAGCCTTCAGCGCTGCGTCTGCGATGTCCAGGCACCTGACGGTCTGGGCATAGACGTCGCCCCGCCCCACGGTCGTCCCGTCGTCCCCGATGGGAGCAGTCCCGGCGACTGCGACATGCGCGCCTTTGCGAACTGCTCGGGAGAACCCGATCTGGGGCTCGAGTGGCGAGCCGGAGCTGACTGTCTGCCGAACATGATCCATCGCACCATGCTTCCAGGTCACCGCACTCTCGCAACAGGCCCTGGACGCCCGAGTTTCAAGGGGTCAGCCCGGCTTCCCAGACTGAGCAGTCGTGGGCGAAGAGCACTCGCCGTGGGTCGAAGTCGCTGAGTCGCTCCAGCCATGGTTGGTAGGTGGGAAGCGGCTGCTCCAGGCCCTGGCGGGCGGCATGGCGGGCGAGGTGGTCCGACGCGAACTGGGACGCGAAGTCGTATGCCTGACCGGCGAGCACCACGGTGCCGTCGTTCTGTCGGACCACCAGTGACTGGTGCCCCTCGGTGTGCCCGGGAGTCGGGACGATCCAGACCCCCGGCCAGAGCTCCACCTCGCCGTCGAGTTCCTCGTAGGTCGCGCCCGGGAAGTCGATGAGTTCGTCGATGGTGTAGCCGCCTCGGCGGGCAGTGGCCAGTTCCGCGGCCTGCACCAGGATCGGCTTGCCGCCCAGCAGCGGGTTCCCGCCGCAGTGGTCGAAGTGGAGGTGGCAGTTCACCACCAGGGAGACGTCCGCCAGGGTGACTCCGGCAGCCGCGAGGGCGCCCGTCAGCGCCCTGCGCTGGGGTCGGTAGTGGGCCTCGGTCTCGGGATCGGCGGCACCGACACCGGTGTCGAAGAGGATCAGTCCGTCGTCGCGCCGCACCAGATAGGCGAGCACGGGTTCGACCCGCGGCTGAGGGCCACCGGTCTCCGAGGCAGGTCGGACGAAGTAGCCCAGGTCGAGTCGACGGATCGCGTTGTCGTTGCCCATCCGGTCATCCTGGCAGTCGGCCGTGTCAGTTCGGGGGCCGTCCGCTGACAGCGGACTCGGGCGGATCCCCTGCAGGACGTCACCTCAAGCCGCGCTGCCTGGCACTCGCAGGGGCAGGCACCTGCCGTCGCCCGTGTCCATACTCGAATCCATGAAGAGCAAGTCGCAGTTGGGCCGGTTCCTGAGGACGCGTCGGGCGCAACTGCAGCCGTCGGACGTCGGGTTGCCGGAGTTCGACGAGCTGCGGCGGGTGCCCGGCCTGCGCCGGGACGAACTCGCCCGGTTGGCCGGGGTGAGCGAGTCGTACTACACGCGGCTGGAGCAGGGGCTGTCGCGGGGCGCGTCCACAGAAGTACTGGACGCGCTCGCCAAGGCACTCTGCCTGGACGAGACCGAGCACCGTCACCTGCACGACCTCGCTGGTGCCGGGCGAAAGGGCGGCAGCGACCGAACCCGCAAGCCGCCGGCGCCAGAGCACATCACCGAGACGACCCGGCAGTTGATCGACGCTTTCGGGGACACCCCGGTCATCGTGCTCGGCCGCCGCAGCGACGTGCTGGCCTGGAACCGCACCGGGCATGCGCTCTTCGCCGGGCACCTCGATCCGAGGAGCCCGGAGGACCCGGCCAGGCGCCCCAACACCGCACGGCTGGTCTTCCGGGACGCCCACACCCGCGAGCTGTACGACGACTGGCCGAAGAAGGCCAGAGACGCGGTGGGCCGACTGCGCCTCGCCGTCGGCCGGTACCCCGACGATCCGCTGCTCGCCGCACTGATCGGTGAACTGGTCATGCACAGCCCGGAGTTCACCGAACTGTGGTCCGCGCACCGGGTCCGCGCCTGGGACCTCGCGGCCTACCGGATGCGGCATCCGCTCGTCGGGCCGATGGACGTCACCCAGCAGGCCATGCCGGTCCCGAACGAGCAGGGGCAGCGACTCGTCGCGGTCACCGCCGCGACGGGCTCGGCCTCGCGGGCCGCGCTGACCCTGCTCGCCCAAGCCACCACGCCGGGCGGCCGCACGCGCCTGGCAACCGACAACTCGTCCGCCGTTTCTGACGTTTCTGAATACCTGTGAATGGAGCCACCATGTCCACGCTCTACACCACCGAAGCTCTCTCGACCGGCGACGGCCGCAACGGAGAGGTCCGCACCTCCGACGGGGTGCTCGACGAACTCCTCGCCGTCCCGAAGGAGATGGGCGGCCCCGGCGGCGACAGGACCAACCCCGAGCAGCTCTTCGCCGCCGGCTACGCCGCCTGCTTCCACAACGGGATGCGCCTGATAGCGGGCCAGCAGAAGCTGAAGCTGGGCGAGACGACCGTCAGGTCCACGGTGAGCCTGATCACCCTCGACAACGGAGCGTTCTCGCTGAAGGTCGCCCTGTCGGCGCACCTGCCCGGCCTGGACCAGGCCACCGCCGACCAACTCGTGGAGACCACCCACCAGGTGTGCCCGTACTCCAACGCCACCCGGGGGAACATCGAGGTCACCCTCGAAGCGACCGTCTGAGCCGGGGGCCGGGGAAACGCCGGAATGCCGACCTCCCGAGGCATCAACCGGGGAGGTCGGCATTGGCGTTCTTGCCGCGGCGACCAGCGGCTCTGCTCGGTCCTGCTCGGCGCTCGGTCCTACTCGGTCCGCAGTGCGGTGGCGGTTCGTGACCGGGCCGCCCAGCCGGCCGGCAGCAGTGCCCCGAGCAGGGCGATCACGATCCCGCCGGCCAGCAGGGGGATGAGCAGCCCGGCGGTGTAGGTGTGGGTCACGCTCGGCGGCAGGTGCCGGCCGATCGCGTTCCCCATCGGGGTCAGCGTCGCCTTCTCCATCGCGACCCCGAGCGGGACCCCGATCAGCCCGGCGATCAGGCCGGTGAGTGTCACCGAGGTCAGGACCATCGCGATGGTCTGTTTGGGCGTCATCCCGAGGGCCTTGAGGATCCCCAGATCATGGACCCGCTCCCGGGTGTCCTGCACCACCATGCTCAGCACCCCGAGCGCGGCGACCGCGATCATCATCAGCGTGAGCGTGACCACCAGGGCGCCCATGGTGAGCACCACGATGTTCTTGCCCCCACCGGTGCTCGGCTGGACCGAGGCGTTCAGCGGGGTCAGCGCGGCGGTGGCCGCGGTGGACCAGTCCGGTTCGCTGACGTTCGAGGCCAACTCGACGTTGTACTGGTCGATGTGCGGGGTCAGACCGGCGGCGGTGAAGGTGGCCGCATCCGTCATGACCGTGTAGTCGCCCATGTTGGTGTCGAAGTTGATGCCGACGACCTTCAGCGACAGTTGCTTGTTCTGCTGCACCACGGTGACGTCGTCACCGGCGTGGATCCCCACCGCCGTGGCCAGCTTGTCGCCGACCACGGCCTCGCCGGGCGCCGAGTACCAGCGGCCGGACAGCAGCTCCATGTTCGTCCAGGAGAAGTCGCCGGTGACCGTGTAGACCTTCGCCGGTTCGCCGCCGGGCGGGGCGCTGACCATGGTCGCACCGCTGTCGCCCCAGCCGAACGCGGCCTTCGTGCCCGGGGTCCTGGCGAGCGCGGCGGCCACCTTCGCGGCATCCAGGTGCGGGTTGCGCGGGTCGTTGGGGCCGTAGAGACCCCAGGGCACGCCCACGTCGGCTGTGGGTTCCACGAACTCCGACGCGACGTTGAAGCCTGAGGTGCTGGCGTCCAGGTACTTGTTGAACCCGGTCTCCAGCCCCACCGCGAACGTGGCACTCACCACGCCGAACAGCACCGCCGCACCGACCAGTACGGCCCGGGCCGGCCGGGCGAACGGCTGGGCCAGCCCCAACGACATGGCCCGGGGCAGCGGCAGCCGCGAGGCCAGACGCTGCGCCGCCTGACCGCCCCCGGCTTTGGGGGCGCGGCCGACCACCAGGGCCCGCACCGTCGGCATCCGGCCGGCCCGCAGCGCCGGGATCAAGGCCGCGACGCCGACGATCAGCAGGGTGCCCAGCGGCACCACGGCGCTGACCCACAACGGGATCGTGGCACTGGCCGTACTGGCCGCGCCGAGCTGCTGGGTGGCCCCGCCCAGGATCGGCACGGCCAGGAGGTTGCCGAAAACCGTGCCGAGCACCAGGCCGAAGGTCGCCGGGATCATGGCCTGCGCGGTGTAGCCGCGGGCCACCTGCGATGGGGTGAAGCCCAACGACTTCAGAATCCCGATGCGCCGGATTCCCGAGGCCACAGCCCCGCTGACCACGATCGAGATGATCAGCACCGACATGAACAGCCCGAGGATCCCGAAGCCGATCAGGAACGGCACGTAGGCCTTGGCGTTGCCGGTCGCCTGCTGCTCCGCGGTCAGGTACGACTGTGCGCCCTCGACCGCGCCGGCCGGCGCGGCGGCGGCCGCCGCCTGCTTGTCGGTGGCGATGTCGGCGGCGGTCCCGGCCTTGGCGAACCGGTAGAGCACCTGCTCGTCGGACTTGGCACCGGCAGCGGTGAGCCGCGCGAAACCGTCGGCGGTGGCGAAGCCGGTCGCGCTGTCGGTCACCGAGTCGGCGAAGCCGACGACCAGATACGACGGCTTGCCCGGCAGGGAGGAGAACACCACCGAATCGCCGAAGCAGTCGGCGGCATACTGCTGCCACGGCAGGGCGATCTCGCCCGGGCTCGTCGGCCAGCGCCCCCGGGTCAGCGCCAGCTGGTCCATCCCGGAGGTGCTGCCCAGGTCGGGCCGGGTGGTGACGGTGATCGGACCGTTGTCGTGACCGGCCCAGTCCTTCTTGGAGCAGTCCGTGCCGATCGTCGTGTCCAGGGCGGCGGCGACCGGGTAGGGCCCGGCCGCCTCGGTGACGCCGGCGGCGTGAGCGGTGGCGGCGGCCTGCGCGGCCGTGACCTTCGAAGCATCGAACTGGACCGCCAGGTGCGCCCCGTTCCGAGCACTGAAAGCGTGCTCGAACGGGGCCTGCACGACAGTCAGCAGACCGAGGGAGAGCACTGAGGACGTCACCGCGGCGAACGTCGTCAGGGCCATGACGATGGACTGGATCCGACGGCGGCCCACGCCGGACCGTACGACCTTGCCCAGGGCGCTCACCGGAGCACCGCCGCCGGACCGTTGGAGGTGGCGCCGCTGCCGTTGTTGATGACGTCCCGCTCGACCGCGCCGTCCACCAACTCGATCGTGCGGCGCGCGGTGCTCGCGGCCAGCTGCACGTCGTGGGTGACCAGCAGGATGGTCTGGCCCTCGCTGTTCAGGTCCAGCAGCAGCCGGCGCACGTCCTCGGCCGAGCTCGAGTCCAGAGCGCCGGTCGGCTCGTCGGCCAGCAGCAGCGCCGGCTTGTTCATCAGGGCCCTGGCCACCGCCACCCGTTGCCGCTGCCCGCCGGACAGCCGCTGCGGATAGGCCTTGGCATGCCGGTCGATGCCCAGCGAGCCGAGCAGCTCGACGGCCCGCCGCTTCGCTTCGCCCTTGCCCATCCCGGCCAGCTGCGCCGGAACCATGACGTTGTCCAACACGGTCAGGTCGTCCAGCAGGTTGAAGAACTGGAAGATCATGCCGACGGAGGACCGGCGGTACTTCGCCGAACCGGCCTCGCCGAGCTGGTCGACGCGGGTGCCGTCGACGGTCACGGTGCCGCTGGAAGGCTTGTCCAGACCCGCGATCAGGTTCAGCAGCGTGGACTTGCCACTGCCGGAATGGCCGAGGATCGCCACGCACTCACCAGCCGCCACGGACAAGGTGACGCCGGCCAGTGCGGGCGGGCCGTCGTCGTACTTCTTTGTCGTGTCGCGAAGTTCGATCATCGGTGCGTTCGTCATGACCACGAACCTAGGAACGGACCACCATCCGCCGCGTCGGCCGGCGGGCGTCACCTCTTCCCGGGCGATCGCCCCGGGGGCGTATCCGGCGTACATCCCCGGGGCGACGCACAGAGCCGACGCCACTGAATACGATCTCCGTATGGAACAGCTGCTCCAGCGTCTCTCGACATCGAAGCGCATGACCTGGCTCACGGCACAGGCCGTGGTGCTGGCCGTCGCCTGCTTATACGCGCTGATGCTCCCCTTGACGATGCCGATCCCTGCATACGGCCTGTTCCGGTTCCCCGACCTCGAGCCCGTCCAGAGGCTGGGTCTGTGGGTCGTGCTCGCCCTGCCGGTGCTGCTGGTGCGCCGTCGGCCGGCGACCGTCTTCGCGGCGGTCCTGGGCGAATCAGTCCTCGGCGACGCCTTCGGCGCGCGGCCGTTGATCATGTTCGTCCTGCTCATCGGCTTGGGCGGGTACCTCGCCGTCCGGCGGCCCAAGGCTGCCGCCGTCGGCTCCGTCGCGGGCGTCGCGGCCGCGCTCGTCAGCGAGATCCACATCCCCGGGCAGGGCGTCGGCGACGCGGTCCAGTTCGCCGGGGGGCTCGCGTTGTGGTTCGCGGTCGCGTGGGTCTTCGGCGGGGCGTATCGCAAACGCCGTGAGTACCTCGAAGCCCTGCACGAGCAGAGGGCGGCCCGCGCCGTCGTGACCGAGCGGTTGCGGATCGCCCGCGAACTGCACGACAGCGTCGCGCACAGCATCGGGATCATCACGGTGCTGTCGGGAGCGGCGGCGCGGGTCGTGGAGACCAAGCCCGAGCAGACGCGGCAGGCGCTGGCCGGCATCGAGACCACCAGCCGGGAGACGCTGCTGGAGCTGCAGCGCATGCTCGGGGCGCTCCGCCACGCCGAGCCGGACGACGCCATGCCGCAGGCCGCTCCACTGGCGCCGGCCGGCAGCCTGGCCGACGTCCCGCAGCTCGCCGAACGCACGGCCGGCGCCGGGGTGCGGGTCCAGGTGACCTGGCGGGGCGAGCGGCGTCCACTGCCGCCGGAGATCGAGCTGTCGGCGTTCCGGATCGTCCAGGAGTCGGTGACGAACGTGGTGCGGCATTCCGGTGCGCGGACGTGCCGGGTCGCGGTCGGTTACGAGCCGACGGGAGTGACGATCGAGGTGGTGGACGACGGGGACGACGGTCTCGGCGCGCACGGCCGTCCGAGGTTCTCGGCGGCGGCCGGCGGGAGCGGCTTCGGCCTGATCGGCATGCGCGAGCGGGTGACTTTGCTGTCCGGCCAGTTCAGCGCGGGCCGGCGTCCGGAGGGCGGATTTCGAGTGGCTGCGAGGCTCCCGGCATGAGCGTGCGCGTGTTGCTGGTAGACGACCAGCCGCTGATGCTGGTCGGACTCGGGATCCTGATCGGCGACACCGACGACCTGGAGGTGGTCGGCGAGGCCGGCGACGGCCACGAGGCGGTGCGCCTGGTGCGTGAACTGCGGCCGGACGTCGTGGTGATGGACATCCGGATGCCGGGCATGGACGGGATCGAGGCGACCCGGCACGCGACCGCCGAGCCGGACCCGCCCAAGGTGCTGGTGCTGACGACCTTCGACGACGACGAGTACGTCTACGGCGCACTGCGCGCCGGGGCCAGCGGATTCCTGCTCAAGAGCATGGCCCTGGACGCGATCCTGGAAGCGATCCGCGTGGTGGCCGCGGGCGACGCGCTCATCGCGCCGAGCGTGACCCGACGGCTGATCGCGGACTTCACCGGAACGTCCGCCCCCGCGGCCCCCGAACCGGAGGCCGAGCCCGCCGCGGACTCGAGTGCCATCGCGGGGATCACCGAGCGGGAGCGCGAGGTGCTGGCACTGGTCGGACAGGGACTGTCGAACACCGAGATAGCCGAGCGGCTGGTGATCAGCGCGGCGACCGCGAAGACCCATGTCGCGCGCCTGTTCGCGAAGCTCGAAGCCCGGGACCGCGTTCACCTGGCGATCATCGCCTTCGAAACCGGACTCGTGCCGCGTAGACGGTAAGCACGGTGGTCTCAGCCGCCAGTTCCGCGGCCTGCACCAGGATCGGCTTGCCGCCCTGGCCGGGCACACCGACGGACCGTATCGCCATGCCATGGGGTTCTCGCTCAGGCCGTCCGGTCGTGGAGGGGATCCAGGACGGTGAGTTCTTCCTGCGACAGGCGCATCGCGCCGGCCGCTCCGTCAGCTCTGCTGCGGCACCGGGTTCTCCGGGGAGTCGAGCCAGGCCGCCTGACCGTCCGGGGTGACGGTCAGGCCGAAACGCCCATGGCCGGGGCGGCCTTGCTCGTCCCACCAGCGGTAGGCGGCCGCCGCCTCGTCCCAGAGCCTGCGCGGCCCGGACTGGTACACCTCGTACTCCGTGCGGTCGCGCTCGTAGTCGGCGGACGCCCACGACAGCTTGTCCCGGCTGTACAGCCACAGCGTGTACGCGCCGTCGTCGTAGCGCTCCACTCGCCAGAACGCCCCGGGCACGCCGAGTCCGATGACGAACTGGTGGAACCACTCGCCGGTGTCCCACGGGGACAGGGTGGTGACGCTCCGCTCGGCGCCGGCCGGCCAGGGCACTCCGTGCAGGTACTCGTCGAACGGCGGACGCTCGGTGCGCTGCTGACGGAGCCTCATGAACGCCGAGCCGCCGGTGAAGTACCCGACCGCCCGGGTCCGGGCCAGATCCGGTCCGGAACGAACAACTCACGGCGGACAGCCGTGAACGAGGGGAGCCAGTCCGAAGAAAGCGCGCCGTCGGCCACCAGCGCGGAGGCGAGACCCTGCAGGCCCGCCTCCTTGTCCGTCTCGGTGCTCACTTACCGCCGCCGCCCGCCGGGTTCTGGCCGTCCGAGGTGTTGCCGCCCTCGTCCGAACCGCCGCCCCCGTGACCGGAGCCCTTGTTGCTGTCGTCCTGCTGCTTGCCGCCGTCACCGGAACCGGTGCCGCCTCCGCGCTTACCCATCTCAATACCTCCTGGCGACCTGAACCCCGGAGAGTCCAGCTCGCTTGCGAAGCTCTTGAAGAATTGCCGCCAGATCTGAATTCGATCGACCTGGCTCTCGCGGATCAAATGCCAATGCCCTTCACGTACTCCTCGAAAGGCACTGACTCGGCGATTGCAATCCGCTGATACTCGATGAACGGGCCGATGTCACCCTCGAACATGATGCGGTCGATCTGCGTTCCATCGGGGAGGTAGTTCATGAGCACCACCTCCTCCTTGTCGAACATCCAATAGTCGCTGACGCCGGCCAGTGGATTCGGGCGGTCCGTGACGTCCATGATTCGCACGTCTTCGCCGGCCCACACATGTGGCAGGTAGTACATGAACTCGTAGCGCAGATACTCGGAGAGCGGTCGCGTGACGATATGCACTCGCCCCTTGACCTTTCCTTCGTGCCGCACCCGTTTGAGGTCATCCGTGTACGCATTGGAATGCGTGTGCGGATCGATCCGTTCGCCAGCCCGGAACGCTCGGAGTTCCTCGGCTTCCTGCGGAACGTTGTAGGCCGGAAGAGTCTCAAGCCGCCAGGCTTCCGTCTGGAACTCGCGGAACTTGGCCTGCCAAGCCTCACCATCCAAGGACACGAACTGCCTCCCGAAGCACGCTCTCGGGGATCTCCACGAGTCCTTCGCCGCTGGGCGGCGTGAAGGCGTCGGACATGTCCCCCTGGACCACGAACATCCCCCGATCGGTGCGGTAGACGTTGGGACAGTCGTTCTGATTGCACTCCCCCGAGCCACTGCCATTGCCCGTGTTGGTCAGCCGCGTGAGACTCGACCTGTCGTCCATCTCAACCCCCTGGAGGTGCGGCCCAGTCAGACCGCCTGGCCATGACGCTAGAGAGCCGATCGGCGCATGTCTACGACAGGACGGCAGTATTCCCGTGTTGGACTAAGGAGCACGCCCGAGGGGCCCGCCCGGCCCAGTACGGCGGCGCCTTGCACGAGGGCTTGAATCGGATGCTGCAGTCGTCTAGCGAGACGAACTCCCGGTATGAATAGCTGATCTGTCTGAATGTCAGAACCTGTGTCGTCTCGGCCAGTGACCATGTAAGTGGCGGGCCGCGACACGACGAATGATCTGACGGTTCCGCGTATCGGGATCAGACGGCGAACTTCTCGTGCTCCACTCCGCGGTCCCAAACTGCCTGGAAGGCATTGGAGCACAGCTCGACCACCGTGGGGTCCTCCGAGTACTGCGGGTCAAGTGCGGCACCTGGACCGTCGAAGAGGTTGAACCGGACGGCTCGCCGGTCCACCAGCCAGAAGTCGTTTCCCGGCAGGGCGAGAGTTGAAGCTTCGTGCCGGGGGAGCCAGCGGACCCCTTCGCCGATGGCCAGGTTCACGCTGGTGATGTGATGCTCGTACCGAACGTAGTCCGTGGCCGGTAGCGAGACGATGCGAGCACGCCTCACCCGCACGCCGCGGGCGACAGCGCGGCGGACGAGGTTGAACCGCTGCGGGTTCTTCAGAGACTCTAGATTGTGGCTGTGACCTGCAGGTTTGGCTGTTGTTGGCTGTAGTACTTGGCTTCGTACTCGGCGGGAGGGGTGTGGCCGAGTTCACTGTGGAGCCGGGTGGAGTTGAACCAGTCGACGTACTCGGCGGTGGCGATCTCAACATCGGCCAGGGTCCGCCACGGTCCTTGGCGCTTGATGAGCTCGGTCTTGTAGAGGCCGATCGTTGATTCCATCAGGGCGTTGTCCAGGGCGTCGCCGACCGAGCCGATGGACGCGGCGATCTTCTCCTTGGCCAGGTGGGTGGCCAGGCGGAAGCTCGTATATTGCGATCCGGCATCGGAGTGGTGTATCAACTCCCTTGGCTGGACCGGGACTCCGGCGCGGTCGCGCTGCCACAGGCCCATCTCCAGCGCGGACAGGATCAGCGGGGTCTGCTTGTTGGTGGCCGCCGACCAGCCGACGATCCGCCGGGAGAAGGTGTCGACGACGAACGCGACGTAGACGGTGCCGGCCCAGGCTGCCACGTGCGTGAAGTCCGCCACCCAGACGCGGTTCGGCGCGCTCGCGACGAAGTCGCGCTTCAGCAGGTCGGGCGCCCGGTCGACACTCTTGTCCGAGATGGTGGTGACGATCTTCCTGCCGCGCACAGCTCCTGACAGTCCTTCGGCTTTCATGAGCCGGGAGACCGTGCACTGGGCGACGGCGTGTCCGCGTCGCTGGAGTTCGGCCCAGACCTTGCGGTAGCCGTAGACGCCGTAGTTGCTCTCGTGGATCTCCTTGATGATCGGGACGAGTTCGGCGTCGCGGCGGGCGCGGGCGGAGGTGGAGCCGCTCTTGTGGGCGTAGTAGGTGCTGGGGTGGATGCTGCAGTCGTTCGCGGTGAGCGTCCTGCAGATCGGCTCGACTCCGCCGAAGCGGTCCCGGTGCTCGTCGATGAACGCTACGAGCGTGAGTGTGGCCGGTCGAGCTCGGCCGCGAAGAAAGACGCCGCGGCCTTGAGGATCTCGTTGGCCCGCTTCAGCTCGGCGTTCTCCCGCTTGAGCGCCTTCATCGCGGCGGATTCCTCGGTTGTCGTGCCGGGACGGGTGCCGGCATCGGTCTGGGCCTGGCGGACCCACTTGCGCAGGCTTTCCGGGCCCACGTCGAGCTTGGCGCCGATCGACCGGATGCACTGGTACTCGGTCTCGTACTGATCACGGGTCTCCAGAACCAGGCGCACCGCCCGCTCCCGGACCTCAGTGGGATATGGCTTCCTCATAACGGACTCGATCCTTCCAAGAGAACGAGTCTCGGTCAAACCCGCAGCGGTTCACCCTGTCAGTAGTTGGGTCGGCTTGGCCTCGCACGTGGACTGCGGTGCGGGCCGGCCGGGGGGATCTTCGGCATGGCGGCGGTGCTCAGGTTGCCAGGCGGGAGGGCACGACCGTCCGTGCGCGTTCGTAGAGGTCCCGGGCGGTGCGGTTGTTGGGGTGGCTGGTCAGGAGTCCGAGCATGGCGTGCATGCGCTCGTCTGCGCGGCCGGATTGGACCATCGGGTAGTCGTTGAGCACGTGGCTCCACGTGTCACAGGCCTTGTCCAACTGGCCTAGTTCCAGCTGGCGTTCGGCTAGCAGCGCGCCGTAGCGCACACGGGTGCGGCGGTAGGTGCTGTGGCGCAGCTTGTCCGACTGCTCCATGGCTTCGACGGCACCGGCTACATCGTTCAGTTCGTAACGGACCTGGCTGATATGGTAGTTGAGCGAGGACGGATCGTAGGACCCGAATGCCTTGCTCGCGGATTCGGCGCGTTCCATGGCCCTCTCCGCCTCGCCGATGTACCGGAGGGCGCCCGTGCGATCGCCGATCTGTGCCGCCGAGTGGGCTTGCTGGCCAACAAGGAATGCACGCATTCGAGGACCTGCCACGGGGGAGGCCGCTGCGGCCGCGTTGGCGAGCTGTATGGCCTGCTGCCCGTGTCCGAGGTCGACCGCCTGCACGCTCATACCGCGGAGCGTGGTGCAGTAGGTGAGATGGTCTGCGGCGAGGCCCGCCAGTTCCAGGGCCTTGAGGTAGTAGCGCTGCGCGAGGCCGTGGAGACCTTCGTCAACGGCCATGTATCCGGTCAGGTAGCAGAGATCGGATGCGGCCGACAGCATCGCCTTTCGAACGGGTTCGGACGCGTCCGCGTGGAGGTATGCACCCACGGTGTTGACGAGGAACGAGGCGGCCATGGGCCGGGCGTGCCGTCCGCCGAACTGATCGTCAAGCTCTGATACCCGCTCGGTCATGTCGATGACCATCTGTACCTCGTTCATCCCTATCCGGGATGTCCGACCTGTCTGAACCGCTTCGGCTCGACCCAGGACGTCCTGCCATCCCGGAATCGTCAACGCCACCGCGAACAGGCCGGCGCCGAGGATACTCCGGCGCGACGGGTCCATATCCGACCTCCCGAGTTCGATCAGCCCTTCGATAGTGCCTGATGGCTCGGCGATTTGATCGGTCGGCGGCGGGAAGCCCGCCTCGGCGTGGGTCACCAGTCGGCCAAGTCGCCGGGTGATGGCTTCGAGGATGCATGCCCGCACTTCTTCGGACTTGGGCACGGTGCCGCCGAGCCAGTGCGCTACGGCGGACTGGTCATACCGTGACGGGGTGCCGTTCTCGGTGGCCACGCTGTTGACGGCACGTGCGAACTGCCCCTGTGTCCACCGTGTCTCTGTCAAGAGCCTCGCCAGTGCTGCGTTTGGCTGCCGGGCTGCCATCCCACTGCCTCCCCAATGCGCAACTTTCATGGGTTTCATATGCGGCCAGCACTACAACGGTACCGCTCTGCGTGATCGTGCGGTTACTTAGGGGTGGGGCGGCTGCCGGGATGGCTGCCTCTGTCAGACGCGAGAGTGTGAGGAGACACCAGCATGAACACCCCGACGGATCGTCCGCCCGGCCCCACCGCGCCGCCGGACGGCGCGAAGGCCCCCGCGCGAGGCCGCGCGAGGCGGCCGAAGCGCACCAACTGACCATCAGCAAACGGACATCACTATCAACGACACAGAGGAGTCAGACAATGGGCTGGGGAACCGGTAAGGGCGGAAGCAGCGGCGGCGGGTCGGGGGCCAACGACGGGGGTCAGGGCAAGCACGGGGGAAGAAGGACCCCGGCACCTCGGCGCCGAACCCCGACAGCCAGAGTGGCAAGGACGAGAACAAGCACGGCAAGGGCAAGTAGTTGACGGACTACAAGCACGAGTCGGAGCGGGCCGCCCTGCGCGGCCTGCTCTCGGCCGTCAGCGAGGAACTCGGCCACGACGTGGCCCCCGAATGGGCGGCGGCTGCCGAAGCCGTCCCGCGGACGCGCTTCCTGCCTGATCGGGTGTGGCTGGAGGATGCCGGCGGCAGCTACACGCCGTGCGACCGTGAGGTGGACCCGAGTGGGTGGAATGCCGCGGCGTACGCCAATGCCCCTGTCGTCACCCAGGTCAACGACGGTGAGGACCCGGATGGGAATCCGTGGCCTTCGTCCTCGGCGTCCGCGCCGGCGATCGTCTTCCGCATGCTCGAAATGCTGGACCTGCGGGACGGAATGACGGTGGAGGAGATCGGCACCGGTACCGGTCTGACTGCCGCCCTGATGTGCCATCGGGTCGGTTCCGAGAACGTGGTGACCATCGAGTTGGACGTGCAGGTCGCCGCGCAGGCCCGCGCGAACCTGGCGGACGCCGGATTCAGCCCTGAGGTGGTGTGCGGTGACGGCACCCAGGGGTGGGAGCCCCGGGCCCCGTATGACCGCGTGTCGGTCACGTGCGCGTTGCGGAGTGTCCCGGATGCGCTGCGCGCGCAGACCAAGCCAGGCGGGAAGATCCTTACCCCCTGGGACAATCCGTGGGTCTGCTGGGGTCTGCTGTCGCTGACGGTCGCCGAGGACGGCAGCGCCGAGGGCAGATTCAGCCCGTACAGCGCGTTCATGCTCGCTCGCGGCCAGCGGACGGATCTGCGGATCTACCGGGACGTGGTTCGCGACGAGCACATGCCGGACGAGACGCGTACCGAGCTGCCCGCGCACGACATCGCCGAGGACCGCTGGGACCTGGCGTTCACGCTGGGGGTGCACCTCGGGAACGTCTGGAAGGCGTGGGACGACGATCCCGCGGTGGACGGTGTCGCTCGCCGGCTCTGGCTCGCCACCACCGACACCAAGTCGTGGGCGGCTGTGGACTGGGCGGGCGAGGGGTCGAGTGGATTCACCGTGTGGCAGCACGGGGAGCGGCGCCTTTGGGACGAGGTCGCGCGGGCTCACGCCTGGTGGCTCGACAACAAGGAGCCGGGTCCGGAGCGCTTCGGGCTGACCGTCACCGCTGCTGGGGAACACCGGTACTGGCTCGACGGCCCGGAGAGGACGGTCCGGGGCTAGGCTCTCTCCTCGGATCCGGTCGGATCGGCGTGCAGTGCCGGGTGTCGAATGACGTCCCACCAGGAGCGGCCGAACCAGCGGCGCTCGGCCGGGGGTTGGGCTGCTGACCATTCGCCGGGGCCACCGACGGGTCCAGCCGTTTCCTGTTCTGACGAACGGCCAGGGCAGGTCGATCTCGGGGCCCGCTCACGTCCGCTGGCCTTGAGGTGCTGTACAGGACGCCTTGGCCGACCGTTCGGAGTGGGTCCGGCGGGAAGCCCTACGAGACGATCGCCAGTGTGGTTGGCTCGCTTCGGCAACAGTCGCATCCGCATACGAAGGGCAGGACATGGCAGACCTCGAGCAGGAGTTCAAGGAGGGCGTCGCGCAGCACTTGGCGGACATGTGGCAGGGCTCGGCGACCGTCGATGAGGCGCAGGACGCCCTCATCGCCATCGCCAGCCAGCTGGGCGCATACTCGCAGCAGGCCAAGGAGTCCTTCGCCGGGCTGGCGGCCCGGGCCGATACCAACGGGGACGGCTTCGTCAGCAGCGACGAGATCAAGCAGGCCTTGCTGGCTCTCTGAGCGGACTCGGACCTGGAGCAGCCGATCACGGAGCGGGAGGGGGAGCGTGGGATGTCACCCTTCGCCTCCCGCTCCATCGCCGTGCGCCCGTCCAGTGCGCGGGCGCTTCACCAGCCTGCCCATCCGTCGCTGTGATGGCCAACGGGCGGGCAGGGATCACTGGCCTCAAGATCCCCTGTCAGGGGTCACGTGCTCTTCTTCGTCGCTCACGGAACAGCGCCCGGCCCCGAGCGTGGGAGGGCTCATCACGCGGTCGGCGAACTTGGCCTTCCATCTGCGGTGGATTCATGTCTCCACCATTGAGCACAGAGCTGCCAACGGCAGTGTTTTGCATGGGGATTGACCCTGAGTGCGTCTCGTCATCGATCTCCGCATGCGCGGCGGAGGTGCGCGCGGGTGAGTCGGCAGTACGAGGCTGCGCTCGTTGAGGGTGCTGCTGTCGTACCGTGACCGACACCCCAGGTGACCTGACCCCGGGGGCGAGGCGGCGACTGCTGCCTGGCTTAGCTGAGATGACGGCAACAGCTGAGTCCTTCACGCCAGTTGACGCCCTGTCGGGGTTGCCTCAAGCTGGGCAAGCCGAGCTGATGTGGACGTGTCTGCGGGCATTGACTCATCTCAGCTCATGTCTCAGGTACTCCACTGGCGAAAGGACGGAACCGTGAGGATGATCTCTCGACTGCTGGGCACGGCCGCAGTGGCCGGCCTCATGCTGGGAGCCGCTGTGATACCCGCATCGGCGGCCCCGGCGGCCCCGGCGACGGGCATCTACTACGGCCACGGCATTGGTTCGAACATGAGCATGGCCGAGCAGCACGCACTCAACCACGCCGAGCTTGCGGCCGGGGCTGCCGGTTTCACCTACGGTGAGTGCTCGCCGTATGGCGCGCCGGTGGACTCGTGGTACTACGACCCCACCGGTCCCAACTACGTCTACATATCGGACTGGGCGGTTCAGTGCTTCAGCTGAGCTTGAAAGCGTGAGGTCGGGCCCGGTTGTGCAGGGCGGCGACAAGCGGCTGCAGTGGGCGCATCGAGGTGGCGGTTGAGCTTCTGACCGCTGGTGGGCCACTGCCCATGCTGGAAGTGCGGAGAAGCTCCTGCCAGCGTCTGGCGGGAGCTTCTCCCCCCCCCACGGGCCCGCCCCCGGGAGGGGGCGTCCTGCGTGTGTGGT